>JABABE010000118.1 GCA_014238395.1 Candidatus Kaiserbacteria bacterium | reverse complement strand
CAGTTGTGATATTACCATTGCCAGTAACAGTAGTAGTTCCTAACTGGGCTGTGCCTCCACCTGCACTATTGTTTAAAATAGTACCATCTGCGTTAACATCAAAACTGACAACTTGATTGTCAGAAAGTCCATTTGCATCAGGAGCTGCTATATCAATAACCATTGCATCGCCTGCAAAGTCTAGACAAGTAATAGTGCCATCATCAGTATAAGAATTAGAAACAATATTGCAGTTACCAAAAGCACTAATCGTTGCACCAGCTTCATTTATAAAGGTATCTACTGTTGCATTAAAGCTATTATTAGTAACATTAATAGTTCCAGCGTTAGTAAAAGTTCCTGTAATATTAAAGCTATTATTAGTAACATTAATAGTTCCGCTATTATTAAAACTAGCTGCATTAACATTAAAGCTATTAGTAACATCAATATTTCCGATAATATGAAACCTATTTAAAGTAATATTAGCACTTCCTGAAACTGTATAAATATCATTTGCCCTAATAGAATAAGCAGCATGCCCTAAGTTAAAGCTAAAGTCACCGCCTACATTGAGATTGAAAGCATTATTTATGATACTTCCTACATAACTAGCCAAATAATTCCAATCTCCTGCTACAGAAAGAGCCAGTGTATCTGAAATCATTGTTCCTCCAGTATTATTAAAGCTAGCTGCTGTGATTGTAAGATTGTCACCAGATAGGTCTATAGTATTATTATTATTAGTAAAACTACCTTCCGTGGTAATAGCTAAATTACTCAAGTTATTAAAATCAGTAAAAGAAGTGCTGTTATAGGTGAAATCATCGGTGAGGATAAAGTTTAAGCTATCTGACGAAACAGTTCCAGTATTAGAAACATCATTAGCAAAGTTTGTTACTTCAATTGTCACAGTATCCGCAACAATCGCCCCAGCATTGTTAAAGTCAGCACCGGTTTGTACCTTTAGAACGGGTACGGTTAAACCACTACTTGTTATATCAATATCAGTAGCTGCAATAGTTCCGAATGTATTTGTGTCAGCAT
>JABABE010000117.1 GCA_014238395.1 Candidatus Kaiserbacteria bacterium | reverse complement strand
GATATTGAAAGACTACAAAAAGTTTGCAAACTCTAGCGATGATTTTTTTAAATTCAAAGCAGGAGGTATTTTAGAAAAAATCCATTCTACTGATGATTTTTTAGTAAAAAATTCTAAAGAAACTGTTCATTTAGCTGCTATTTTAATAGAAGAAATCAAGGAGTTGCTGAATTAAACATTATAAGACTATTGCATTAGTGGACAACTAGGTAATTGTTTAATATTTAAGATTGATATTAGGTGAGTAGGTGTATAATGCTATTTTTAAGAGACTGTTTCGACATGTTCAATAATATTTAAAGTTTTGTATTTTGGTTGTCTAATTTTAATTGTTTAAAAACAACTTTAGCAGCAATTTTATCAATAATTACTTTGGTACATTTTTCTAATTCAGAGTTTTTACTATAATCAGCAGGAGCAATAATATCTACCCTTTTGTCTTGCAGCAACTCTTTAGCTGTGTCATTTTTTTTTTCTTCATAAACGCAAATTGAATGTCCATTACGTTCTTTAATAACAGCCATACACGGTACATCTGTTGGCCCATCTCCAAAATAAATCATTTGTTCAAAGGGCGCAATTCGATTGTCTTGAGATTTAAAACTTTTACTTTCTTTATCTCGGCTAAGATATATATCGTGATATCCTTTACTAATGCGGAAAATATATTGTACTTTTTGTGAAGCACTGATAGATAGACCAGGACCCTTTACAGTTTTATCTTTATGCTTTTCGTCATATACAAATGAGCAAGCATATATTCCCTCAAAGCATGTTTTTTTAAATTTTTTTTCAACTATAACCTGATCTATTATTTCTTTTAGACCTGAAGATACAATAAAATGTTGTGGGTCCAATTTTTTTTTTTTTGAATATTGATTAATGCGTTTAAACCAAGTATCCAATCCTTTAAATAACCTCACCTCTTTTCCGCAGTTATTTAGCATTTTTTCTGTCAAAGTACGGTTTGATTTCTCAATCATTAAATTCATATAAGAAAGAATTTCATCTGCATTGTGTTTTTCAGCATATTCTTTAACCTGTCCCCAAAAACCTGATGGTCCTTTATCATATACTAATTCTCCCAAGTTGTTAGTTAATTTCTCAATAAACCCTTTTTCTTGCATATTACCTGGGCTAAGTGTTCCATCAAAATCATAAATAAAAGTAATTTTGTTACTTAACTTTGTTGTTTGATTCATATAAATATTTTTAGGTATGTTTTAACTTCAAATGCAACTTTTCATACTAAAAAAAAGTAAGAGTTCTTGGTGTTTTTTATTCTCTTTTAGAACTAATAAAAAGGAACTATATCAAACAATACAAAGATCTTACTAACACTTAATACTGCATTTGAAAAAAATTGTAAAAAAAAATTAGTCAGAAACTCTTTAAAGAGTTTATTTTCTAGTAAACAAAGATAAAACATCTCACAAAGATACTAAAATT
>JABABE010000116.1 GCA_014238395.1 Candidatus Kaiserbacteria bacterium | reverse complement strand
TCCCATTGTTTATCCACCACATACTCCGGTTTACACCGCAGAACAGTTAGAGTCCATGAAAAACTTCATACAAGAAAATTACCCTGATGCGGATATAGAACAAAAGTTGAGGGATCTGAATGCACCAGAAGAATTCATTGAACAATTCTTTTCCACGTATCCTGAATTACGAAAACAATCGCCACAAACCTGCATCTATGATGGATCATGGTTTGCATTTTTATGTATGTTCTTTTAAAATAGAAAGAACAGACATTTCCAAATTAGAAAAAACTAGTAAACTGGACATAAAACATATTTTGGTTAGAATGGGTTATCCATAGACGAATGGTAAAATGGAACGACTGTCCGAGGAGATATTGGTCTGAACCCCATAAAATGAAAACACTCGAAGTAAAACAAATTTTACCGTATATAGGAGGAATCCGTCAATGAAAAAACCACATTATACTATATACAAAAAGCGCTCATCATTATGGAGTTAATAAACACGTACATCACTCCAGTAGAGCTGTACCGTAGGCACAACATAAACTCTGTATCATTTACCTGGTGTGGGTTATATTCTTTGAATGTGACAAAGCAGAATTGAAAAAGTGCACAGCCGTAATGATACTCAAAAGCATAATCGTGAGATGGACAAGTTGAAGAAAATCATTGGAGAGATTATCGTGGCCAATGATGTTTTAAAAAAATGTTGGAGGAGCGCACAAAATGAATATCATGATAATCATGCAAAAACAAGGTATCAAAATTTGTAAATCCATACAGTATGCTATACGTTACCAAAAACCACATATAATCAAAATTGGCAAAGAAATTTCAAAAATAGTACAGCACATTGATCAGACTAGACCCACATGTGGAACACAAAGGATGGTAGCAATACTCTCACGCATGAGTAATAGACTAGTAAATCGCAAAAAATACCGAAAATATACACATGTCTTGGTTGAATTATGTCTGAAAAGATCAAAAAATAGATCATACGTTGCAGAAAACAACTCAAACCTGCAAGACCTGATCAGCTTTAGCAAGCAGACACACAGGTTGTGCGACTATCTATCGCTATCAAATCATTTACATACTGTGTAATTTATTATACTTTAATGTTAAATTCTAATTTTTATCATACCAACTTATATCCAAAATTCATACTTGTTTCATTTCTTTTCATAATACTTTTTATGAATATTACATTAACATATTCTGAATATTTTTTGGTTTTACTAAAACAAAATAATGTATCATATGACTTGTTTGATAATATATCGTATCATATATTACTAAAAAATAATACATTGCAACAATCATATGAAATATTGCCAAAAGCTTATGGAACAAATCATTTGTCTACAATCTCAGGTAATTTATATCACTATGATCATGTTGACGAGCTGACAACATTAGGAAATACGATGGTTTGTGCATATGATGTTGAAAATTCTGTTTATACTCCAATAACTTTTGGTGGAAAAAACGCATGTACTATTACATCATCTATTGGTGACTTTATGTTTGGCGTCGAACTAGATGATCCTAATGGATCTGGAAACATTGATTTAGTTTTAAGAGCATATGCACAAAATAATAATTTTGAGATTTATGATGATTATTATAATAATCTTCTTGGAGAAGTACACTTTGTTAACAATAACATCACTATGGATGAGCTAGATGTAAATTCAGATCCAATAAATTTTACATTACCAAAATCGGATTTTTCTGCTAAAGCATTTTGGGTTATACCTCAAATGGAAAAAATTAGAGATTGGTACATTACAACTTTATCTCATACTCCTGAAAAACAAGTAATTGTATGGGATCCT
>JABABE010000115.1 GCA_014238395.1 Candidatus Kaiserbacteria bacterium | reverse complement strand
TTGTATGTTATATTTTAAATATATGAAAATTAGCATCGCAGAAAAAAGCTTTTTAAAAATAGAAACAGATAAATTTGTTGTTTATTATAACTTTTCTAGAGAATGCAAAAAAATTCCACAATGTAATGTTTTTATAGACCCATATGCATTTCGATGCGACATAGACAACAAAAATACTTTTTTAATTGATTCTCCAGGAGAGTATGAAATCAAAGATTTGTTTATCAAAGGTATAAATGTCTCAAGAGATGCAAACAAGCAGAATCCTTGCCCGACTACATTTTTATTGAAATACGGACAAGTCAAATTGCTTGTGTGCGATAAAATTAAAAATAGCAAAACTGTTTTAGAAGGCTTAAAAAATTTTGTTTCAGAGGTAGATGTAGCTGTTATGGTAATCGGAGAGAAGGAATTTTTATCTCCTCAGCAGGCCCAATCAATGTCCGCGATGTTTTTACCGAGCGTGGTGGTTCCTATCTCAATAGATAATAATCAAAGCCACTTGAAATCTTTTGTATCCGCCTCAAACACAGAAGCAAAAGAACAGAAAAAATTAACACTCAAAAAGAAAGACCTTGTGCCTGGGGAATCAAAGGTTGTGCTAATACAATAAACATTGCTTATTTTTTGTTGTGTTAGAATTAAATTATGATAATCAAAAAAGAAAAGAGCGAGGGAGAAAAAAAAGATAAAATAATCCACGAAGACATAAACAAAGAGATGCGATCTGCTTATCTGAACTACTCTATGTCTGTTATCACGGCAAGGGCTCTACCAGATGTTCGAGATGGTCTGAAACCAGTGCATAGGAGAATACTTTTTTCTATGAACGACATGGGGATACATGCAAACACAAAGACAAAAAAATCAGCAAGAATAGTTGGTAACACTCTAGGTAAATTTCATCCGCACGGTGATTCTGCGGTTTATGAAGCTATGGTAAGGCTGGCGCAAGATTTCAAAACCAGATATCCGCTTGTTATAGGGCAGGGTAACTTTGGGTCAATCGATGGTGATAACGCAGCGGCACCAAGATATACAGAAGCAAAGCTTTCTAAGATATCTGATGAAATGCTAAAGGATATAAATAAAAATACAGTCACTTGGAGACCAAACTACGACAACACATTAAAAGAACCAGAAGTATTGCCATCCATAATACCAAACTTGCTTTTGAATGGCGGGCTTGGTATCGCTGTAGGTATGGCAACGAATATTCCACCACACAATATAACAGAGGTATCAGAAGCACTTCTATATATAATAGAAAACGGAGAAGCAACAAATCAAGATTTGCTGAAAATAGTAAAGGGACCAGATTTTCCAACCGGAGCAGTTGTCTATGACAAAAAAGCCATAGGACATGCGTACTCAACTGGGCGAGGCGGAGTTGTTTGTCGTGGGGAAATGGAAGTGGAGAACATTAACTCAAAGGAAGTTATTTTAATATCATCTGTACCGTACGGAGTAAACAAATCTGAACTTTTAATGAAAATAGGTGCACTTGTGCAAGAAAAAAAGATAGAAGGAATAAAAGGACTAAGAGATGAATCTACAGATGACATTCGGATAGTCATAGAACTAAAAAATTCTGCAAACCCACAAAAAATAATACATTCAATCTATAAACACACCAATATGCAGACATCGTTTAATTACAATATGGTTGTTTTGGTGAAAGGTATACCAAAAACTTTATCATTAAGAGAAATCTTATTTGAATTCCTAGAGCACAGGAGGGTGGTAGTCACCAGGAGAACAGAATTCGACCTACAAAAAGCAAAGGAAAAAGAGCATATCCTATTTGGACTATCTACTGCTCTTGACCATATAGACGAAGTCATTGCAATCATTAAAAAGTCAAAAAATACAGAGGATGCACAAAAAAATTTGATAAAGAAATTCAAATTTACAGAGGCGCAATGTAATGCTATTTTAGAAATGAAATTGCAAAAACTTTCTGGGCTTGAAAGGAAAAAGATAGAAGACGAATTAAAAAGTATAAAAGAAACGATAAAGAAATTAAACAAAATTTTAGAATCAAAAGAAGGTATTGATGGAGAAGTGAAAAAAGAGATCACTTATGTGTTAGAAAATTATGCAGACAAAAGAAGAACAAAAGTTGTCCCAACATCAGTTCTTTCTTTTTCAAACGAAGATCTCGAACCAGATGAAGACAGTGTTCTTGTTCTCACAATAGGTGGGTATGTAAAAAGAACAAAACCAGAGAACTATAGGTTACAAAAAAGAGGAGGAGTCGGAGTAAAAGATCTAAAAACAAAAACAGAAGATGTGATACAAACTGTCATACATACAAACACACACAGTAGAATGTTGTTTTTCAGCACATACGGAAAGGTGTACCAACTACAGATGTTTGATATACCAGAAGGAAAAATGTCTACAAGAGGTAAGTCAATTGCAAACTTTCTTGCGCTATCAAACAAAGAAAATATAACTTCTGTTCTTCCAATCAAAGATGAACAAAAAGAAAAATCATTACTTTTTGTCACAGCTTCTGGTGTTGTAAAAAAAGTGAATTTAAATCAATTTGAAAACATAAGAAAAAATGGAATTTTAGCAATGGCGCTTGATCAAGAGGATTTACTAATAGATGCAGTTGAGGTGACAAACGATGATTATATTTTACTTGTCACTAAGAT
>JABABE010000114.1 GCA_014238395.1 Candidatus Kaiserbacteria bacterium | reverse complement strand
TAGTGCTATACAGATCAGTGATCCGGCACAAGGAGAAAGTAAAACCCTTTTGAGTATAAATCTCAAGGACTCAACTGGTGGAGATTTTGCAGATGGGACATACAACTGTAGCGTCGTAGTTACAGACACAGCCTTAAACACAAGCACATCTCAAACAATAAATACTTTTGTGGTGGATAACACTAACCCTACTTTTGGTACAGTTAAAATATATTCAAACTCCAGCACTAACAGTGCTTATGCAAAAAAAGATGACATTATAACAATTGACATCATAGCAAGTGAGGCACTGACTGAGATACCAGTATTTTCTTCTTTTGCAATAGGAGAAACATCAGTAGGAACACTTCCGATATTTACTATCAATACAAACACTCCAAACACATATGTAACCACTTACACTGTACTAGAAAATGATAGTGGAGCAGTATCCTTCTCTTTTACTGGTACGGACGAAACTGGGAACCCTTCGGCAGCGGTAACACAAACAACTGATGGAAGCAGTCTGACCGTAGATAATTCAGAACTTGGTTTTACATCGGTTGAAATATCTTCAAACAATACAAACACCAGCCTCGCAAAACAAGGTGACATCATCACACTAACTGCAGAAGCAAGTGGTGCTCTAGGTGGGGTACCTACTTTCTCTTCTTTTGCAATAGAAGGTACAACAGTAGGCACACTTCCGACATTTGCAGATGATGGAGATACAAATACAACAAACAGATATGTCACTACTTACACTGTTACATCGACAGACAATGGACTTGTCACATTTTCTTTTACTGGGACTAATCTAGCTGGAACCACATCTGCTGCTATCACTACAACAACAAACTCATCGAGTGTTATAGCAGATACAACTAATCCAGACACGCCAACAGAAACAACGCCTATATCAACACCAACAAATGATGAAACTCCTACAGTAGTTGTAAATGTAAAAGAAGATGGAATACTTGTCTTTGGTGGAGATTGTAAAGGCTATGCACCTGATGACACAAGCGTGACAACAGGTGACAACAGTATCACATTTAAAGATATGTTAGATGCAACATATGCTAATTGTACTATCAAGTTAAGTGACTCTGCAGGTAATGAATCTACAGCACTGACTTTATCTGAGTTTGTAATAGATAATAGTATTACAGACATCCCAACGATAACAACACCTATACCAACACAAACAAATGATGAGACTCCTACAATAGAAGTAAGTGTTACAAGTGATGGAACACTTGTCTTTGGTGGTAGTTGTAAAGACTATGCACCTGATGACACAAGCGTGACAAGTGGTACAAACAGCATTACATTTAAACTGATACCAGATGGTACGTACACTGACTGTTTTGTACTATTAAGAAGCACTGCGGGTACTGACTCTGTATCAGTGACACTTCCTTCTTTTACAATAGACGCAGCCAAGCCGACTTTTACTTCGGTTCTACTAACTTCAACTGATACAACAAATGACCCTTATGCAAAGCAAGGTGAAACTGTCACACTCACTGTAACAGCAAATGAAACATTAACTAGTGCACCTACTTTCTCTTCTTTTGCGATAGGCGGCACAAATGTCACACTTCCGACATTTGCAGATGACGGGGACACAAACACAACAAACACATATATCGCTACCTACACAGTACAGTCAGGAGAAAACGGAGTAATATCTTTCTCATTTACAGGTACAGACCTTGTCTCCAACACTTCTGATGCTGTGACGAGTACCACAGAC
>JABABE010000113.1 GCA_014238395.1 Candidatus Kaiserbacteria bacterium | reverse complement strand
TCGATCGTGCATACGTAGAAAAAGAAGGAAGAACTCTTGTGCCAACAGATACTGGTAATGTTGTTAGTTCTTTTGTAGAAAAACATTTTAAAAATTATATATCAGATGTTTTTACTGCAGAAATGGAAAATAACTTGGATGAAATCGCGTTAGGGTCAAAAAAATATAAAGATCTTTTAAGTGATTTTTATTATCCTTTTTTTGATACTGTAGATAAAAAAAAAGATATAGAAAAATTAACCACTTTAGGAAAAGCTCCGAGCGACTTTAGATGTCCTATTTGTAATAGTGGTATGAATATAAAGTTATCTAAGATTGGTACTTTTATGAGTTGTGGAAGATTTCCAGAGTGCAATGGTGCAAGAACAAAAGATGGTGAAGAAATTAAAGAAGAAAAAATAGGAAAAATGTGTCCTGAATGTAAAAAAGGTGAATTAATAAAAAAAATGGGAAAATTTGGTTCTTTTTGTGCGTGCAATAATTATCCAAAGTGTAAATATATAGAACAAGACAAAGCAGAATTAGAAAAATTAAAGACTGGAGTAGAGTGTCCTGTATGTAAAAAAGCAGAAATAATTGAACGAAAAGGTAAATTTGGTGTTTTCTATGGGTGTAACAATTATCCAGAGTGCAAATTCACAATGCGAGCAAAACCAACATTAAACAATTGTCCTATTTGTAAATCACTTATGATGGAAGGTACTAAAACCATACCCGAGAGATGTTGTGACAAAACTTGTCCAATGCACAGACCAGATAAGCTAAACAAATAAAAATAGATTTTTTATTCTTATAGGAATCTTTTTATATTGAGAAATTAGAATACAAATCTTCATCTTCGTTTTGGTTTTCTTCGGTATCTGTATCAATATATTCTTTGTTTTTATTATTTGTCTCATTCAGTGATGAATAAATATCATTCAAATTATCATGAGAAGAAAAATTTATAAGTATTTTACCTTCATTTTTTGAATTACTTTCTATATACACTGTAGCACCAAGTTTGTCTGATAAGTTATCTTCCATTACTTTATATTCAGAAAATAATCTTTTTTTGTTTTCTCTAACCTTATCAACAGCAATCCTTCGAGCGACCCTTTCTGCGTCTCTCACGGTAAGTCTTCTATTCATGATTTCATCAAATAAAAATCTTTGCTCGTCTTTTCTATCTGACAGCATTAAAAGAGGCCTTGCATGTCCTTCTGATATAATGCCCCGTTGCAATGCATCTATCATTTCATCTTCCAAACTTAACAATCGAATACTATTTGAAACATACTCTCTACTTTTTCCTACTTTTCCAGCTATATTTTGATGTGTTAGTTGGAATTCTTCTATCAAACTTTTAAAAGCTTTTGCTCTATCAACCGGTGTCAAATCTTCTCTCTGCAAATTTTCTATAATTCCTATCTCAAGTTTAATTTGATCTTTATCTTCTTTTTCTCTCAAAATTACTGGAACCTTTTTAATGTCTGCAAGCTTAGATGCGCGAAGCCTTCTCTCTCCTGCCAAAAGTTCATAGACGGTATTCATATCACCGCCGTCTTCTGATACTGTCTTTTTAACAACAAGAAGTGGTTGTAAAACACCATATTGTTTTATAGACTCAGACATCGTCTTTATCTTTGCTTCGTCAAAAAAATGTCTTGGTTGAAATGGGTTTGGTATGATTTTATCTACATCAACCCAAAAAACCGATCCTTTTATTTCTTCCATTATTGATAGTGTATCACTCTAATTAATGAGTGTTATATATTTTTTCTTATGTGATCTTTGATTTTTTTTATTAACGCCTTTTTACTGCACTCTGATACATCAAACCACTCAATGCCGTACATTTTCTTAAAATATGTCATTTGTCTTTTTGCGTACTTGCAAATCTCTGAAAATAATTTTTCTTTAACTTGTTGTTCATCCTTGTCTAAAACAAACATCTCTGTAGTAAATTTATATTCAAGTCCTAAACTCATTAGTTTTTGTGAATATTCTTTGTGTTTTAGAATGCTCAAAACCTCTTTTTTTATATTTTTCCACCTTTTTTCAAGTCTTTTTTGTATTTTCTCTCTTAAAGTTTTTTGGTTTTCAAAAAGCCCTATACAAACAAAATCAAATCTTTTCTTCTTTTCATTTTTTGGCACAGAGCCCAAATAATTTGCTATCTCTATTGCTCTGATCAATCTTCTTTTATTTTTTGTATCTATTGATTTTGCTCTTGCGGCATCAAGTTTGTTCAATATAGAAACAAGATTTTTTATGTCTTTTTTTTCCAAATTATCTCTAAAATTTTTATCTTTTGGAACTTTTGCATACGTGCCTTCATATAAAATAGCATCTACATAAAAACCTGTTCCTCCGCAAAGAATCGGTACTTTTCCTTTTGACAAAATTTCATCTATTTTTTTTAAAGACATTTTTGCAAAATCATCAACAGAAAAATCGTCCGGCAATGATGCTACATCAAGCATATGGTGTTTGATACCGCACATTTCCTTTTTTGATATTTTTCCACTGCCAAAATTAAGTTTTTTATATACTTGTCTAGAATCACAAGAAACTACTTCTCCATTAAAAATTTTTGCAAGTTCAACAGCTAAATCACTTTTTCCAGTACTTGTCTGTCCAACCACTGTTATTATTTTTTTCATTGTGCCGGAGGAGGGACTTGAACCCTCACCCCCGAAGAGATGCGATTTTGAGTCGCACGCGTCTACCAATTCCGCCACTCCGGCCTATATAGATTATATTATAAATGTTTGTTTATATTATCAAACAGTTCTTTAAAATTTTCAACTATAAAATGATTCCTATCTTCAAAAACTCTTAATGTCGAGCTTTGTAATCTTTGTTTTATTTTTTCTGCTTGAGAAAACGGAACCACAAAATCATCTTTAGAGTGATATATATAGATGTTTCTAGTTAATTTTTCTATGTTTTTTATGTCTTTTTTTGGTACAAACTCTTCAAGCGCACGATCACTACAGTCATCAGCCCCATCAAAAGGAGAAGCAATAAGAAACAAGCTGTTTAATTTTTTGTTTTTAAGCCCTTCTTCAGACAAGTATTTTAGCAAAAAAATTCCACCCAAAGACCACCCTATAAGGGTAAGTTCCTCAGAAAACTTTGGTAAAAAC
>JABABE010000112.1 GCA_014238395.1 Candidatus Kaiserbacteria bacterium | reverse complement strand
CTTGTCAGACTGCAGAGAAAAAAGGAGTGTTCTGTTTTGGACAAGCCTCTGATAATTCTCATTTTGCTCCAAAAGCTCATTTGACAGCTATTATAGACGACTGGAGTCCTTACTATATTGAAAGAGTAGAGGCTCTTAGAAATGGTTCTTGGAAAAGTCAAAATGTGTGGCTTGGGTTAAAAGATAGGGCAGTTTATCTCTCTTCTTTTAACAAAAAGGTTCCAAGGTCAGTTCGGTCTTTAGTTAGACGAACTGAACGTGGTATTATTAGAGGTAATATCCATCCTTTCACTGGTGAAATTAAAAACCAGCAAGGAAAGGTCCTTTACAAAAAAGGAGAAGTTATCTCTGATAAAGATTTGAGTGGTATGGGCTTTTATGTAGAAGGCGTTATTGGTAAAATACCAAAATAAAAGCTCTACTTGCTGTAGAAAGGTAAGGAATGCACTGCTCATATAGAGTGCAAACCTTACCTGTTTTTTTATCAGTTTGAGTTAAAAATCACACTATATACAAGAAAACCCCACGTACTGTATAAAACAGTAATAGGGGTTCTGTTTTCTTTGAAAAGTCAGATATGCCTTCGTATAATCATTAAGATCACACCAATCATATTTTTTCCAGTGCTGCACCAATATTTCTTGTAAGAATCATTTTCATATAAAATATATTTATCTCCAGTAGTTTTTAGTTTCTGGAAAAATTTTTTTTGTTGAAATTTCTTACATAAAGCTTCTACCATAATTTTAAGCTTTATCTTTTCCCAATTGGCAGATATATATCCGCGGGATTTCATTATATTAGAAATTTCTCTTATATCTTTTCCAGATATTTTTTTGGAGAAAAATATATCAGCAACATTGTCTTTTGAGATTTTGTTTTTTGAATGTTTTAAATTCAATCTATAATTTATAGAATGTAAGAAAATTTTGCTTATTTCTTGTTTGAATCTCAAAAAGTCAATAAACTTGTTAAAATTTATGTAATGTTCTACAGAGGGAAATGTAACTTCTTTATCATAATTTTTTATAAAAAAAGATATTGTTGCAGGTGAAAAATTTGATAAAAAACTTTCTTTATCAATAATTATTGAATTATTTTTATTAAAATAATTCATATCTAATTTTTTTTGATTAGATTTTGAAAAAGAAACAGTTTCTTTCCAAACTTTTTCTGTGTCTAGTCTTTTCATTGTATATTTTTTTAAGGTACAAAGTAGACAGTACAAAGTGGTACAAAAATCTACTCACGATATATCTTATCATTTATGTTTGGGTTGTCAATACCTTTTTTACCTGGTTGGTTAATAATTCCAAACTTTTTATATCGATGTGTGATGCAACTACTTGTGGCAAATAGTATCTCTTAATACAAGACATCTTTGATTTCTATTAATCAAAATAAGTTATATTGTTTTGATGGCAGGATGGGTGTTTTTTGACCTACATCTGCTTACATAAATAAATGTTTTTTTCTTGCATAATTTACGGGTATCGTGGTAGACTAGGTCTAGTCACTATTTTTTAGTGTACGATAATTGACATTTTTACTATATCATCACAAATATAGGTAAGATTTTATATTTTTCTTACCTCGTCTTATTAATTTAAATTAGAGTTTGATCCTAGCTCAGGGTGAACGCTGGCGG
>JABABE010000111.1 GCA_014238395.1 Candidatus Kaiserbacteria bacterium | reverse complement strand
GCACTCACAGATAAAATAGATGTTTTGCTAAAGAAATATGGATATGAAAAAGTATGGATACCTCATATTGCACAAGAAGAGTTATATAAAAAATCTGGACATCTAGGCAAATATGATGATGATTTAATAAGGGCATACGGGAAAAACACAAAATATGTAATGAAAGCGATGAACTGCCCTCATCACATACAGATTTTTGATAACCTACCAAAAAGCTATAAAGACCTGCCTGTACGATATGCAGAACATACTACAAACTACAGAGACGAACAATCTGGAGAGCTTTTGGGGCTTACACGAGTCATATCGATAACACAAGATGATGGACATATCTTTTGTACATCAGATCAAATAAAACAAGAGATTAAAAGTACTATCAATCTAGTTAAAGATTTATATACAGCACTTGGTATGTTTAAAAAAGACTGTTATGAGATATCTCTATCAATAAGAGACCCAAAAAAACCAGAAGAATACATAGGAGAGACAAGTGTATGGGAAAAAGCAGAAAAAGATTTGGAAGAAATTTTAAAAGAAGAAAAACTGCCTTTCAAAAAAGAAGAGGGTGAGGCAGCATTTTACGGTCCAAAAATTGACTTTATCTTTTATGATGCAATCAACAGACCTCATCAACTTGCAACCATACAACTTGATTTTAATCTTCCAGAAAGATTTGAACTAAAATACATAGACAAAGACGGAAAAGCAAAACAACCAATAATGATCCACCGTGCCATCGCTGGTTCTGTAGAGCGATTCTTAGGTGTGATGATAGAACACTTTGCTGGTGTCTTCCCTTTTTGGCTCGCTCCAGAGCAACTAAGAATCTTACCTGTCTCAAAACAATACTTCGACTATGCCTACGATGTAAACAACAAAATGAAAACAAGTGATATCAGGTCGTCTGTAGACGCTGCAAACATATCACTAGGAAAGAGATTGTATGCAGCAAAAAAACTTCACACTCCATACATTGCAATACTTGGAGAAAAAAATGTAAAAAACAACACTATTACCCTACAAAGTAGAGATACTGGAAAAGAAATCACTATTAGTATACAAAAAGCAATTGAAAAACTAACAGAAGAAAACCTTATCTTTCCTGAAGAAAAACAACAAATGAAAAAAAGTCTATTCGGCAGGTTGTTTGGTTAGTTATGGGAAATAAAACCTAAACCAGGAGCTCAGAGCAAGTGATATAATATAGATGCAGGTAACTGCATTTTAGTTTCTAAATTTAAACTTAAAAAAAGGAGGTTTGTATG
>JABABE010000110.1 GCA_014238395.1 Candidatus Kaiserbacteria bacterium | reverse complement strand
ATTGCCGGTGACAGGTATCACCTTGCCATTTTTAAGTTATGGAGGATCACACATCATTACAGAAGCCATAATGATAGGGGTGGTATTAGGTATGCAAAAAAAATAACAACTATTAAAAGTTGTTTTTATTTAAATATAGCCTGGTGCATATACCAGGCTATAAATCTATAGTACAGATTGTATTGTTTTCTTAGAAACCATATATTAAAGCTAATCCTTTTAGCAGTAATATAAGTATTGGAACAAACAAAATCATTAAAGTTGTAAGAAAACCCCACATAGTTAACAATAAATTCTTCCCAAGAGAATACCAAGAGATCCATACATAAAATATTCCTGAAACTATAACCCACATTGTTTCCAAAGTTTGATTTTGGTCCCAAAAAAAAGATACATTTAGATCAAGTAGCAGAAAATTTATAGAACATAAAACCAAATTTATGCCCCATAGATATGCAAGCATGATCATAAATCCTCCTTCTCTATGCTCTTTCTTTCCATAATCATCGTATTGCTCTCTCCTAGTGTTAGTGCTTATTGTTTTCATAATTCAATAAACTTGTATGTAAGAAAAATATTTTTCTTACAGAGATTAAAATTAAAGAACTATTAGTAAAATATAGATTTTACTAAGCGCTAACAATTGTCAGCAATGCTTATATTATATACCAAAAAACATTTTTTAAGTTTTTAAAATAGGGAGGATAATATCATTACAGAATCCATAATGACAGGGGATATTCAGTAATGCAAAAAAATAACAACTTTTACAAGTTGTTGTTGTATAAAAAAACCCAAGTAATAACAAATAAGTTACTCGGGTTTTTAAAAAAGTAGTTGTTATTATAAATCCTACAGTGAAGCTGATACTTTTAGAGCTAATATAATCAATGGAGTCAGTGTAACAATAAATAATGCAATACAACACCAAAAAATTAACAAAAAGTAATAATGCTTATCTGCAAACAAAATAGAGAAAATAAAGGATCCTGGAAAAACAAAGAATAAAAAGATCAACCATCTTATTTCCAAGCTTTGATTTTGTCCTCCAAAAAAGGATCCATTTCCACAAACTAAATAAAACACCTCTCCAATCAATAAGAAAGAACTCGTGATGAATATCAATGCAGATATAAAACCAAGTCGATATTTCGACTTTTCTGCATCTCTATTTTCACAATATTGTTCTATCCCAAGGTTGTTTCTTGTTCCTTCCATAATTTTAAATTGATAAGGTTTTAACGACCAAGACACAACAACAAGCTGCTGTATCACTGTTTATATTATATACCAAAAAACATTTTTTAAGTTTTTAAAATAGGGAGAATAATATCATTACAGAATCCACAATGACAGGGGGTATTCAGGAATGCAAAAAAATAACAACCATTAAAAGTTGTTTTTATTTAAATATAGCCTGGTATATATACCAGGCTATAAATCTACCATACAAATTGTATTGTTTTTTTAGAAATAATACATTTAAGCTAAATATTTTAGCAGTGCTATAAGTATTGGAGTTAACAAACTTATTAAATATATAACATTTCCCCAAAAAGCAAACCTCTCATAAGAATCACTAGTCCAAGGTTTGATAACAAACCACATTACGATGGGAAAACTAGTAAATATAAATATTATCCATATTTTCTCCAAAATGTGACTTTGTTCCCAAAAAAAGGATGTTTCCACTTGAAACAATGCACCATTTATTATAACTGCTAGTGGGCAAATACATATAAACGCAGTACCACTTATCTCATACAATTCCTCTCTCCTGGTTTGAGTTCTCATTCTTTTTATAAATTTATATGCAAGAAAAATATTTTTCTCACAGCGGTTGAAATTAAAGAGCTATTAGTAAAAAATAGTATTTTACTAAACCTAAACGCTAACAATTGTCAGCAATACTTATATTATATATCAGAAAAATGTTTTTGTTAAGTTTGTTCACTTTATAATGTTAAAATATTTAAAACTTTTATCACAAGAGCTTGTTAATGAAAGACACAATTATGTTGTTTTTAAAATAGGTAGGGTAATATCATTGCAAAAGCCATAATGATAGGGAGTATTCAGGAATGCAAAAAAATAACAACTATTAAAAGTTGTTGTTGTATAAAAACCCCCAAGTAATAACAAATGCGTTACTCGGGATTTT
>JABABE010000109.1 GCA_014238395.1 Candidatus Kaiserbacteria bacterium | reverse complement strand
TACGCTGTTTCCTTTCCTTTTTGATATCTTTTGACCGTCGGATGTTAAGACATGTCCTAAGAATTCAAGTCTTAAAAAAGGTTCATCAAAATCAATCATCCCAGCATCGCACATCACCTTTTGCCAAAACCTAGCATAGATGAGATGAGCAACCGCGTGATCTGCACCAGAGTATAAGTTCACTGGTCCCCAGTATTTGGATGCGCTTTTTGAAAATGGTTCTTCTTTGTTTTGTGGGTCCATATATCTCAACCAATACCAAGATGACCCAGCCCACTGTGGCATTGTGTTTGTATCTCTTTTTGCAGACACCCAGTCGTCCCCTTCCTTGTCATTTGAAACTTCACCCGTTTTTGTATTTATAAAAGTATTTACCCATTCAGGCATCCCAGCAAGAGGTCCCTCTATGGTGTTTGTGTTTTCATATGAGTCTACATCGGGAAGCTCTACCGCAGACAGAAACTTTGGTGAGACGGGCACGGCATACATAGTTACATCGTCATCACTGTATGTAACTGGTGTTTCTGGCATCCACTGTTTTGTTTCTTTGTTTTTTTCAAACTTCTTGTAGTTTTCTTCTCCTTCTACCCACACCACAGGAAAAGGCTCTCCCCAAAACCTTTGCCTAGAAAAGACCCAATCTCGTATTTTATATTGAGTCTCATCTTCCATTTTTAGTTTTTCTGTTATTTTTTTGATTCCTTCTTGTACAGGTAGTCCGTCAAACTCTCCAGTATATGACATATACCCTTTTGAAGTCACTTGAAGGATAGGAAAAGAGAAAAGCTCTGCGGCACCTCTGTCTCTCTCGTCGTGTCCTGGCACACCCATCACAGCTCCAGTACCATAAGATGACAAGACATAATCTGAGACAACAACCGGCACTTCTTTTTTATTGAGAGGGTTTGTGTATGAGACACCCTCTACTACGTGTCCAGATTTTTCTTTTTCTTTTGTGTGATCGTTTGTCTTTTTTGAACATTCAAATATATAATCTTCTATTTCCTTTTTGTTTTTTGAGTTTTCTATTATTTTTTCGGTGTATTGTGAGTCTGGTGCTATAGAGAGAAACGTGACTCCTGGTAGTGTCTCTACTCTCGTAGTGAAAGTAGATACACTTGGTAGAGTTTTATCCGAACTGCATTCAAACACCACTGTATGTCCGACGCTTTCCCCAATCCATTTTTCTTGTGCATTTTTGATTTTTTCTGGCCAGTCTAGTTTATCTAAATCTTTTAAAAGTCTACCGGCATATTTTGTGATTTTTAATGTCCATTGTCTTATCGGTTTTAAAAAAACATCATAACCACCTCTCTCGCTTTTACCGTTTACTATATCTTCGTTTGATAGGACTGTTCCCAGCTCAGGACACCAGTTTGCGTTTGCCATTTTGTTTTCTGTGAGGCCTCGTCTAAAGAATTCTAAAAACAGTCTCTGTGTGTGCTTGTAATAATCTTTATCTGATGTAACAACTTCCCTGTCCCAATCATACCCTAGCCCCATAGATTTTAATTGTCCTTTAAATTTTTTGATATTTCTCTCTATTGTTTTATCTGGATGTTCTTTGTTCTCTATCGCTGTCTCTTCTGCTGGCAATCCAAAAGTATCCCATCCCATCGGGTGGAGGACGTTGTACCCGGACATCCTTTTGTATCTTGAGTATATGTCTGTTGCTACAAACCCTCTTGGATGACCTACATGCATAGAGTTACCTGATGGGTATGGAAACATATCACAGACAAAACAAGGCTTTTTAGAAGAATTGTTTTTGGATTCGTAGACTTTCTCTTTTTCCCACCTCTCTATCCATTTTTCTCTGTTTATCATAAATACATAATATCACAAACAAACTTTTCGTTTTATACACGATATACTATAAAAAAAGGTAAATGGAAAAAAGAAAAATACTTATTGCAGCCGCATGGCCATACGGAAACTACTCTATACACTTGGGTAATCTGTCTTCTATCTTGCCTGCCGATGTGCTTGCACGATATCACAGACTTCGTGGTGATGATGTTTTGTATGTGTCTGGTACCGACTGTCACGGCACTCCCATAACCATCACAGCAGAAAAAGAAAAAACAACCCCAGAGGCTGTCGCAGACAAATATCACAAAGAATTTTGTAAAGGCTTTTTAGATGATATGGATATGTCTTATGACTGCTACACCACCACCACCACAGAAAATCACAAAAAGGTTGTGTCTGATCTTTTTTTGAAACTGCTTGAAAAAGAATTTATATATAAAAAAAAGGAAACACTTCCCTTTTGCACAAAGTGTAATAGATTTTTGCTCGACCGATACATAGAGGGTGTGTGTGGGTTGTGTGGAGCTCTTGATGCTCGTGGTGATCAGTGTGATGCTTGTGGAGAGATACTTGAACCTTCTCAACTTAAAGACCCAAAATGTAAACTCTGCGAATCGGTGCCAGAAGAAAGAGAAACTGAAAACTTTTATCTCAAGTTGTCTGCGTTTCAAAAAGATTTAGAAAAATTTGTAAAAAAAAGTAGTGGATGGAGAAAAAACGCATTAAAAATGACAGAGTCTATGCTTTCTGGTGGTCTCAAAGACAGAGCAATCACAAGAGATATAGAATGGGGTATATCAGTACCTGTCGAAGGATATGAGAAAAAGAAAATCTATGTTTGGTTTGAAGCTGTTATCGGTTATTTGTCTGCAAGTTGTGAAGCAAGGAGTGATGATTGGAAGGAGTTCTGGGAAAACAAAGACGCACTTCACTATTATCTGCATGGTAAAGACAATGTGCCGTTTCACACTGTCGTGTGGCCTGCGATGCTTATGGGTTATGAGGGTCTTCATCTGCCAGACAGGATATTCTCATCTGAATATCTGAATTTTGAAAAC
>JABABE010000108.1 GCA_014238395.1 Candidatus Kaiserbacteria bacterium | reverse complement strand
ATATAAAAATACAAAACTGGCTCTTAATAGAGACCATACTGCAGTTACAGAAGCGACCTTTGAATATAATAAAACCCAAACAAAACATTCAATAAATTTATTAGGAGCCCATTTTCCAGAGTTAATGTCATTGACACTTGCACTGTGCAGTTTATTTAAAATAGATATATCTACATCTGATAATTTGTTTTCTGATATCAAAATAACACCTGGACGTATGAGAATTTTAGAAGGAAAAGGTAAAACAACTATAGTAGATGACACATACAATTCTTCACCTGTTGCAATTTTAAGTGCAATAGAAACATTTGCAGAAATTAAATCAGAAGGAAGACTGATTGCGGTATTTGGGGAGATGGCTGAATTAGGAAAATTTACAAAAGAGGTTCACAAAAAAGCGGTTTCCCAAGCAAAAGAAATATTTGATTTAATCCTTTTGATGAATAATAAAGAAAAAAATATTTGGCCTGAAGATGATGATGTACATCTTTTTAATAATCACAGAGAAATCATTGATTTTATAAACAAAAACAGAAAAGAAAACGATGTTTTTCTTGTAAAAGGTTCACAACAAACTAGGATGGAAATTGTTGTTTCTGGTATTATAATTGAAAGTATAAATAAAAATGAAAACCTGGCTAGGCAGGAGGAAAGGTGGAAGAAAAAAGAATACTAAATTTTAAGTAAAATATGGAAACAAAATCAAAAAAACCTATAATAATATTAATTTGTATTTTTGTAGTATTAGTTATATTTGCGTGTTGGTATTTTATTTTGAACTCAAACAATCAAAATAATCACACAGAAAATATAAAAAATCAAAATTTAAATATTAATATTTCAGAAAATATAGAACCAGAGGACAAAGAGGAGAATATGAGTTATTATGCGCGTTCTTGTTTTTTCCCAAAAATTGAAGTATTAAAAGACGGTGTGTGGGAGAAGGCAGGGAGAGTGCTTTTACCAGGAAAAGGACAGTATATACTCGATGGTGAATATGTCCCATATACTTTGTGTGATTATGTTATGTGTGAACCTTTTTCTGAAGT
>JABABE010000107.1 GCA_014238395.1 Candidatus Kaiserbacteria bacterium | reverse complement strand
CCCATTTGTACTGAGTGATTTTTATCTGAATCATAATTAAATATATTATACTATACTAATTAATAATTATGAAAAAATATTTAGCACTAATCTGGCTTGTTTTACTTGGTGTTGCAATCTACTACTTGCGTGATTTTGCAACTAGCAATTCATACTCTATAGGAGAAGCTTTAAAAGAAATTATAAAAATATTGCAGTCTTATATCGCCGACGCTGGAATATATGCTGGGATAATATATATATTTATTTACACGATAAGACCTCTTATCTTTTTTCCAACATCTATACTTACACCTATTTCTGCTGTTTTGTTTGGACCTGTTTTGGGATGGATTTTTACATACATAGGTGAAAACTTTTCTGCGTCAGTGGCTTTTTTTGTTGGGAGATATTTTGGTGGAAATGTTACAGAAAAGTTTAAAATATTGAAAAAATTAGACGGATCTATTAGTGAATCTCCGTTTATAACTGTGTTGTTTTTGCGAATGGTTCCTCTATTCCCATTTGATTTTGTTAATTTCGGATTAGGAGTAACCAAAATATCATTCCGTTGGTACATACTCGGGACACTCCTTGGAGTTATACCTGGACTAACTGCATACATCTTCCTAGGAACAAGCATAACAAACCCAGTATTTTTGATACCTACAATAATCTTTTTTGCCATTCTTATTGGCACAAGTTGGTATATCAAAAAACGAAGTTCGCTAGCAAAAAAGCTTAAAAAAGAATTAGAAGAAAACAAATAATTTGTTACCGGACAGGGACTCGAACCCCGATTCTCAGGACCAAAACCTGATGTCCTACCATTAGACGATCCGGTAGTATTTTTATACTACCATATAGTTAATTTTATTAAAAAATCTTGTATCCCAGTGGTTTTGCAATTGACTCCATTGCTTTGCGAGACATATACCCTTCTCTGTGTATTTTTATGCTTTTATCTTTTACCTCTATCACAGTGCTCGGTATGCCAATCACTTCACCTCCATGCCAATCTGCAACAAAAACATCGCCAGGTAGCCACTCCAAATCTTCACGAGACAGAGCAGGAGATGAACCTGTTTTGTTTATGCTTGTTGTTATTATCGGTATATCTAAATGCTTAAACATAATTTCGACAAACGGATGTGTTGAAATTCTTATTCCAACTGTTTCTTTTGTAGGGATTTTTAGTTTGTCTAAGGAAGGTAATACAAATGTAACAGGTCCAGGTAAAAAAATATTCATTAGCTCCAGTGAGTCATCGACTGTCGCATAATCTGATGCCATATCAATGTCAGAAACAAGTATACTAACTGGCGATGTGTGTTGACGCTCTTTTAAATCATAAATTCTGTTTACAGCATCCGCAGAGAGTGCAGACGCGCCAAGTCCCCACAGTGTATCAGTCGGGTATGCTATGACACCATCTCTTTTAATTGCTTCTATACATTGGAAAACTTCAATCATTTTTACTATTAATCATTAACATCTCAAGTGGTAATTGTGGCACATACGATGTGGCTGTTTGTATAGTTGCTTCGATTGTTTTTTGGAGTAAATCAGTACCTAATTTTTCTTTTTCTGATAGTTTAATTAAAAATTCTCTATCATCTTTTTCGTACTCTTCTATATACTTATCTTCGCCTGTCATTTTATATAACAGAGCAGATCTCATCTTATCTACCACAACACGAGAAAAGAAAACCATATCAGATCCAGATTCAAAAGCTTTTTTTATACATTCTATACCTAGAGAAACATCGCCAGAAGTGACGCAGGTCAAAAACTCATTTATCAACTCCCCTTTCGGTATACCAACTATAGATGCAACGATTTCTTCTTTAACCTCTTTTTCTTTTGATAAAGTTAAAACTTGTTGCAAGAGACCGAGTGCGTCTCTAAAAGATCCAACAGATGCCATAGCGATGGACGATGCCTCCTCTTTGTTTAGTTTAAAACCTTCCTTACTTGCAACTTTTATTAAAAGTTTTTTAATTATGTCGTTCTCTGGGGTTTTTAATTTGATGATTTGACACCTAGAGAGAACTGTTTCTGGTAATTTTTCTTCTTCTGTTGTTGCAAGTAGAAAAATGCAATGAGACGGCGGTTCTTCTAAAATTTTTAAAAAAGCATTAAATGCTGAAATTGAAAGCATATGTACTTCATCTAATATGTATACTGTATACGGCGAATGCATAGGCATTGTATATACATTTTCAGTTAGTATTTTAATATCATCTATGCTTGTATGAGATGCTGCATCTATCTCAATCAGGTCTGTTGACTTACACCCTATCTCCTTTGCAAAGATACGAGCCATACTCGTCTTACCTATTCCGCGGCACCCAGAAAATAAATATGCATGTGATATTTTGTTTTGTTTTATTGCTTCTTTTAAAACATCCACCATGCTTTCTTGTCCATATACCTCCTCGAATTTTTGTGGTCTGTATTTTCTATACAAAGATAACACTATGTTTTGATCCATATAGACATTATACACTTATGCCAAATCCTCATTTTCACTGCAAAAATCAGCAATGTGTTTTTTTATATCTTTGATTTCTTTTGATTCCATAAGTTTTATACGGAGCTCTTTTGCACCGCGAAAGCCATTTACATATGCTTTGTAGTGCTTTTTCATAACATTGAAAGACTTCGTTTTGCCAAAAGTCTTGATGAATAATTCTGTGTGTTCTATCAAAACATCAAGTTTTTTTGTCACAGTAGGCATGTATCCAGAAAAAAACCACGGATTGCCATATGCTCCTCGTCCAATCATTATACCGTCACATTTATATTTATCTGCAAGTTTTTTTGCTTGATCGATATCTAACACATCTCCATTTCCAATAATCAAAGTTTCAGGAGATATTTCGTCTCTCATTTCTTTTATTTTTTTCATATGTTCCCAATCAGCTGGGACCTTTGACATTTCTTTTCTTGTTCTTAAATGTATAGTCAATGCTTTTATTTTTTGTTGGAGTATTGTTTTTATCCATGTATCTATTTCTGTAGTATTGTATCCGAGTCTTGTTTTTACAGATAAAGGAAGTCCGACAGAAGATGCTGCTTCTATAAGCTCTATTGCTTTTTGTGGATTCTTAATCAGATCTGCTCCACAGTTTTGTTTTTCTATGCTTTTGTCTGGGCAACCCATATTAATATCTATTCCATCAAACCCAAGTTCTTTTACAATCAAACAACTCTTACGCATATTTTCTGGTTTGGAAGTAAACAACTGAGCAACCACCGGTCTTTGTTTTTCGCTATATAGCAAATCCTTTTCCATATTTATTCTTCCTTCACTCACCAGTCCGTCAGATGAAGTGAATTCTGTATATAAAACATCTGGTTTTGCATATCTGGCAAACATTTCACGAAAAGCGAAATCAGTTACATCCTCCATTGGAGCTAAAACAAAAAATGGTTTTTTTAGTTTTTTATAAAAATCACTCATTTATTTTTCTTTAAAATATATTCTATCTTCAAACCTAAAATCAATGCTTTTTACACTATCCCATCCAAACTCTTTTGTTATAAATTTATTTACAGCTATGTATATAGACCTTGTAAGTGGGTATATATCTCTGTCATTGTTTATCAAAAAAAGCACTCCATTGTCTAGTATTATTTCTATATTTAAGTTTTTTTCCTCCTTAGATACAACAACTTTCGATATTTTCAGCTCCAAGTCAGTTAAAATATAATCTGCTATTTTTGCAATATATGCAAAATCCTTTTTATCCATTATGGTTTTATCTATCTCTAACCTCTGTTGTTCATATTCAAACAATACTCCTTCCTTTGTGTTTACTTTTTGAAAAATTATTCCATCTTTATCTACGGCAAAACAATCACTATTGCACGCATATACAAACTGGCTTTTTTTATAGAGCGCCAGTGTCCAAATATTAAAAAAATTCCAATCGATCTCTATATAATCAATCTCAGGATACATCTTTTTTAATATTCTCTGTGCTTTTTTTTCTCTATATAAAAGCAAGGTCTTTTTTGATATGATTTTGTTTAGATTATCTACAGGATGATTAAAAAAATTTGTTAGTATTTTTTTTGTCTTTTCTGGTGCAAACGAATGCACAGAATCTGCAAAGAACTGGATTCTGTTTATTTTAAAAACTGGTGTATAAAATAAAATAAAATATATAGCCGATGAAATGAATACAGTGATTACTGATGTTTTTATCAATCTATTTCTTTTTCTTCTAAAAGATCCTTTTTTTAATCTGTATTTTTTGTTTGTATATTTAGTATCATACATCTGGACTATATAGTTTTTTTGATTTTTTCTATTCCACAATATTTTTGCAAAACTATCGGTACATCTATAGTCCCATCTTCATTTTGATTGTTTTCCATTATTGAAATCAAAATTCTACCCATTGCAAACGCAGTTGCATCATTTGTATGCAGTATCTCTTTTTTCCCATCTTCTCTTATTACTTTAGTATTCATCCGTCTTGCTTGATATCCGGTCATATAATCAGCAGAATGTGTTTCTTTGTATGCTTTTTGTCCTGGCATATAAATTTCTATATCTTTTTGGCTATAGTTTGGCAGAGCTGTGTCTCCAGTACAATTCGCTACAAGCTGATATGGCAAATCTAAACTTGATACCAGATACTCTTGCAGTGCAACCAGAAGTTCGTGTTCTTCTCTTGAGGTTTCTGGTGTAGAAAAAACTTCAAATTCCGCTTTATCAAACTGGTGTTGTCTTAACATACCTCTGGTATCTTTTCCGTATGACCCAGCTTCTCTTCTTAAGGCTGTGGAATAACCTACATACCTTATAGGCAAGTTCTCTTCTTTGATTGACTCCCCCATATACATAGATCCAATACTATGTTCACAACTTCCAACGAGGTAAAGACTGTCAGCTTGCAAGAAAAATTTATCTTCTTTTGGATCAAGTCTACCCATTGCATTTAACGCTTCTGGTTTTATCATTATCGGAGGTATGATAGGTATAAATGGTGTTTTTTTGATTTTTAAATTATTTTTATCAATTATCTCAGAAATAAAAGATGGATCTGTGACCTTTTCTAAAACAAATTGCAAAATAGCAAACTGAACCTTTGCCAAATCACCTTTTATATAAGAAAACCGAGATCCTGTAACCTTTGCTGCTCTTTGTGAGTCAATAATATCAAGATCTTCACCTAACTCCCAGTTTGGTTTTGGTGTAAAAGAAAAATTTTTTATTTCCCCTACTTTTTTAAGTATTTTATTTTCTGACTCATCTTTACCTATTGGCATATCTGGAGATGTGATATTTGGGATTACAGACAAAAGCGCTGTTAATTCTTGATTTGTTTTTGTTAATTCATCTTCTTTTGTTGAAGATTCTTCTTTTAGCCGTCTACCCTCTTCTGCATTTCTATCGTTAGCGGCTATTTTCCTTTGTCTGTTAATTTCATCAATGTTTTTGATTAGCTCAAGACGTTTTTTATACAACATCTCCAAGTTGTCCAGATCGACATCTTTCATATTTCTGTCTTTTATAGATTTCTTAACGATTTCTTTGTTTTCTATAATAAACTGTATATCTAACATAAAAATATTATACAATACTTTTTGTAATGGATATAAGAAAAATAAAATTATCTGAAGCATCAAAACATCTGTCTGAAATATCAGATCCCCCAAAACATTTGTATATTCGCGGCAGAAAACCTGACACTGCAAAAACTTTTATTACCATAGTTGGCGCAAGAAAAAATACATCATATGGGCAAAGTGTGTGTCAACACTTAATAAAAGGATTGTCTAAATACAATGTTGTTATAGTTTCTGGTCTTGCTCTTGGCATTGACTCTATCGCTCATAAGTATGCCCTTGAATACGGCATTGATACAATTGCAGTTTTGGGTTCTGGACTTGATGATTCTGTGATATACCCACGGACAAACTTTGCTCTCGCACACAAAATACTTGATAACAATGGATGTTTGATGTCAGAACAAGAAGCAAAATCAAGTCCAATGAAGCATACATTCCTATCGCGAAATAGGATTATGGCAGGCTTAAGTGAAATAACTGTGATAGTAGAATCTGTAAAAAAATCTGGAACAGGAGTAACTGCCAGACTTGCTCTTGAATATAACCGAGAAGTCGGTGCAGTTCCGGGGTCTATATTTTCTGCTATGTCTGCTGGACCAAACGGATTACTTTTAGAAGGTGCCTCGTCAATCTCAAGCGCAGAAGACATAATAAAGGCAATAGGAAAAGATGAAATTTTAGATATAAAAGAAATCCCAGATAATTTAACTGATAATGAAAAAACATTAATGAGTATACTTACTTCCGATATGACTAAGAGTGAAGTGATAGAAAAGACGGATATGCCAGTTCATACAGTACAAATTACACTAAGTATTTTAGAATTAAAAGGTTTAATTTCTGAGAGAGGTGGTAAAATATATAGAGCTTTTTAGTATCATATCAAGATCTTACCTGATCACACATCCTTTGCTTTTTAATTTATTTTCTATATTTTGCATTACTTTGTTTATTTCTTCGTCTGTTAGAGTTTTTTTGTAGGATTGGAAAATCAATTTAAACGCAAGTGAAGTTTTTTCATCTTTTCTGAAAACATCAAACAAAAATATGTTTTCTAGATATTTGGAATTATTCTTTATAATTTCTTCTGCGCTATTTTCGTCTATGTTTTTTGGCACAAACATTGAAATGTCCCTTGTTATAAACGGATACTGGGAAAATTTAGAAAACGTTTTATCTTTGTATGTGTCTAGATAATCATATTCTTTTGGTGTTTCTAAGTTAGAGATTACTTTATCAAAATCAATTTCAATCGTATTTTTTACTTTATCTTTTATGTTTAGTTTAATCCCTATTTCTGACAATGTATCAATTACTTCATTAAATATATCATTTTGTTTTTTTGATTTACTTACTGAAATTGCCATATTAAAAAATTCCCCATTATTTGTAAAAACAGTCCCAAACTCAATCAACCTGATATCATTTTTGCCAAATAAATCTTTATTTTTTTGGTTTCTTTCTAATGCTTCTTCAATATCGGTAGATAAGTTTGTTCTAAGAAAATTTTTATCTGCTGCTTGAGGATAAACCACCTCAACTTCTCCAACATTACTACAAGTTCTGTTTTCAACTTCGACAAAATCAAGTTGTTGAAGTTTTTTGACCACTGTCATATGGTATGCGATTCGCTTTGAAATTGTTACTTTATCCGTTGGTTGTTGTTCTCTTTCTGGTATATTTTCATACCCGTACATTCGTGCAACCTCTTCTATTAAATCTTCTGGTATGTTTATATCTGTTCTTTCTTTTGGTGATGTTGCAACCAAATATGAGTTTTTTGTAGAATTGTTTTGATTTGTTGAATCATTTTTGATTTGAGACTTTATACCCAATCGATCAAGTAGTTTCTTTACTGATAAAAGTGATATGTCTATACCGATAATTTTTTGCAAACGTTTTTCGTCAAGAGACACTTCTTGTGGCAATGTATCTTTTACATTTGTTTTATATGCATAATCAACAAATCTGCCTCCTGTGTATTTAATTATCAAATCTTTTGCCCTATCAAAAACATCAAACACTATAAGCGGAGACAGGTTTTGTGAAAATCTTTGTGAGGCGTCGGTTATTATTCCATATCTTTTTGAAGAGTGGCGAATTGTTGTTTGATTAAAATTTGCAACCTCAAGATAAATATTTTTAGTATTTTCAGATACACCAGTGTCGACACCTCCTTTTATACCAGCTAATCCTATTGACCTGTCACTGTCACACTCACATATAACCACATCATCTTCGGATAACTTTATTTCTGTGTTTCCAAGCAAAGCGAGTTTTTCATTTTCTTTGGCAAAACGTACAGAAATACCTCCAGAAACTTTATCTGCATCAAAAGCATGCAGGGGTGCTGCTAGTTCAAACATCACATAATTTGTTATATCTACTATAGGATTTATAGATTTTTGATTTAATGATTTTAGTCGTTCTATGATAAATGACGGTAATTTTTTAGTCATATCTATATCTTCAAAATACCCGAGTATGTATTTTGTACAATGTATTTCATTTTCTAATCGTTTTGAATTCTTGTCTTGTTTTTGCTGTGTATTTTTGTGTATTGCATCTACCGAAAGTTTAAAATCCTTCCCATTTTTTTGTTTATAATCAAATGTTTTTGAAAAAAAGTTTTCGTTTAGTTTTTTCTCAAGAATAGCGGAAAGTTCTTTTGCTACACCAAAATGCCCAGAACAATCATTTGATCTGTTTGGTAATATCTCAATATGAAAAATATGGTCTTTTGATACTTTTTCTACCTCCTCCACCTCAAAAGATTTGTCTGTAAGTAGTTGTGCAACTTTATTAGGAGAAGGAAAAAAACCAAAAATATTTTTTTTGAAAAATGATTTGACCCATTTGTAACTTATTTTGACATTCATATATCTTTATTTTTAAAATTGTAGAAAAACCTCAAATCCGAATTATAGAAATGTCTTATATCTGATATGTTGTACCTGATCATTGCTATCCTGTCGATACCAAACCCAAATGCGTACCCAGACCACTCACAGTTATTTATACCTACATTTTCCAAAACTTTAGGATGCACCATCCCAGCTCCCAAAATCTCTAGCCATTTTTTTTGTCCATCCACTTCGTGCTCTATATCAACCTCTATACCAGGCTCTACAAATGGAAAATACCCTGCCCTATATCTCAGTTTAATATTGTCTCCTAAAAGTTTTTTGAAAAAAATATGTATTGTGCTTTTTAAATCTATTAAAGAAATATTCTTGTCTATGTGCAAACCTTCTAATTGATAAAACTGTGCTTCGTGCGTAGAGTCGGTTGCCTCGTTTCTAAAAACTTTTCCTGGAACAACGATTTTACAAGGAACACCTTTTTCCTCCAATGCTCTGATTTGCACTGGAGAAGTTTGTGTCCTCATCAATGTTTTTTCCTTTCCTTTTATCCAAAATGTGTCTGAAAGATCACGAGACGGATGGTTTGGTGGCAGGTTTAATGCATCAAAATTATAGTATTCAGATTCCATTTCTGGTCCGCTAAAAACAGAAAAACCCATTTCTGTTGCAATCTTGATTAACTCCGAACGAAGTGTATGTAATGGGTTTAATGGTGTTTTATTCATAGATTGAGCCACCTGAGGGATTTGAACCCACGACCCATCCCTTACAAGGGGATTGCTCTACCAACTGAGCTAAGGTGGCGTGTATATATAATAACATATTACTTTTTAGTAATATAGTTTTTTAAATGGCTAGATATTTTATTATATTTTTTGATGTCTTCCTCCTTATTTTTTTTGAATTTTTCAAGGGAAAAATTTGATATTTTTTTGGTTTTTATTTGTAGTTCAGAAAATATAGGTTCAATCCAAATAAAAATTTTAGTTGTTGATATTTTAAACAAAATAACATCCAATAAATAATGAACAGTTCCGTAGATGTGCTTAACTTCCCTGTCTGCCCAATTTCTTATATTTTTTGTTATTTTAAATCTAAAAATATTGTCTATAGTTATAAATAACATATACAACAAAAAGAAAAAAAGTATGTTTACAAAAAAAAGTATAGCAAATTCCATTTAGTTTATAGAAAATCTCTTGACTCTACCTATCTCAACTCTTTCTCCAAATTTATGCGTTGCGTTTTCAAGTAACCCTTGTATTGTTTGTGTGTCATCTTGAATAAATTTTTGTTTTACAAGTACATTTTCAGAAAATTTCGAATTTAATTGATCTGTTATAATTTTCTTTTTTATTTCTTCTGGCTTACCTTCTAATTGTGATATCAGTTCTTCTTTTAACTTTTTTAAATCCTCTTCTGGTATCTGATCCTCTGTTACAAACTTCGGGTTCATTGCTGTGCAATGCATCGCTATATCGTATGCTAATTTAGAAAATTCCTCATTCTTTGCAACAAAGTCAGTTTCACAAAGTAACTCAAGCATAGTCCCGACTGTCTTTGTATTATGTACGTACGCAGAAACAACACCAGCACCGAGATCTCTGTATGCTTTTTTTTCTGCTGCCATTGTGCCTTTTTTACGCAATAGTTCCCGTGCTTTATCAAAATCTCCATCTGAATCCTCTAAAGATTTTTTACACTGTCCTATTGATAAACCAGTCTCATTTCTTAGTTTTTTTACATCATCAAGAGAAACCATTTTATTTCTTTTTAGTTTTTGATATCATCTCAAGAATATAGTTAATTGTTTTTGTACTGTTGCAGTTGGTCATTATTGGGTAAGCTATCTTTGACAAATCTGTATCCGAGTTACCAATTGCGACAACTGGAATATTCATTATATTTGCTTCTCTTACTGCTATTTTCTCTTTTTGCGGATCAATCACAAAAAGTGCCCTAGGCATCTCAATCATTTTTTCTAGCCCTCCAAATCTTATTGCGAGTTTGTTTAGTTCCCTTTCAAACAAAACACACTCCTTTTTAGTATATTTTTCTTCCCAAGAAGAATCAGATTTTTCCTTTTTTAATTTTTGAAACTGCTCTACTCTTTTTTTGATATTTGAAGGATTTGTTAATGTGCCACCAATCCATCTTGAAATAACAAATGGCATAGATATACTATCTGCCACTTCTTTTAACGCACTTTCTGATTCTTTTCTTGATGTAGTAAATAAAACTTGATGTCCGTCAGATATTATTTTGGACAAAAATTCAACAGCTTTTTTTATTTGATCAGATGTCTTTTCTAAATCAAATATTTCTTTCGATCCCTTTTTATTTACTATATTTTTTGCGACAGACGGATGTCTGTGTCTCCTGCTTAAAGCATATTTTGCCCCAAGTGTATCGAGTTTTGTTTTTATTTCTTCTGAAGTTTTTAATTCCATATTTTATAATACTAACACATAGAGAAACAGTGTGCAATTTTACTCTTCTTCTTCGATATGCTTCTTTAGTCCCTCAAGGATTTCATTTATATTACCTTCTATGACGATTTTCTCATATCCAAACCAACTTTTTTTAATTCTGTGGTCAGTTATCCTATCTTGCATAACATTATATGTTCTTATCTTTTCTGATCTGTCTGCTGTCCCTATTTGATTTTTTCTAATAGACGCACTTTTCTTTTGTGCTTCAATCTCTTTTTTTTCTTGTAAATTTGCTTGAAGTATTTGCATAGCCAGATCTCTATTTTTTTGTTGAGTTCTCTCCTCAGTACATCTGACCTCTATACCTGTTGGTATGTGTATGAGTCTGACTGCAGTTTCTACTTTATTTACATTCTGTCCACCGGAGCCACCAGATCTTGAAAAATCAACTTTAATATCTCTTGGGTTAATTTCGACATTAATTTTTTTTCTTATCGGCAAAACTGCCACGGAAGCTGTTGATGTATGAATTCTTCCAGATTTTTCTGTCACTGGTATCCTCTGTATCCTGTGCACACCTGTCTCATATCTAAGTTTGTCGTACACTTCGTCTCCTTTTACAAGAAAAGATGCTTCCTTGTACCCATCAACATTATTTTTAGATATATTTATTTTTTTGAATGAATATCCAATAGATTCAGAAAAAAGTTCATACATTCTTGATAAGTCTCTTGCAAATATAGACGCCTCATCCCCACCAGCACCTGCTCTTATTTCAAGTATTATTTCTTTACTTTGTTTTTCTTCTACTTTTTGCCCTTCCAAAATATTGTTCATCTGTTTTTCTAATTCAGAAAGTCGACTGTTGATGATTTTAAGTTCATCTTCTATTAACTCTTTCATACTTTCATCCTCGCCGATTTTTATTGCCTCATCTAATTCCTTTTTTGCTTTTTCATACTGATCTGCTAAAAATGCAGTTTTATAATTGTTTTTAAATTCTTTTAAAAGAGAATCTTCCATATATTAAAAATAACTTATAGTTATTTATTAGCTTTTAACCTTCTGTTGAATTTTTCTACCCTTCCTGCTGTATCTATAATCCTCTCTTCTCCTGTGAAAAATGGGTGTGAAGCTGAACTTACTTCAATATTTATAACATAGTATTGTTTTCCGTTGTGTTCTTCTGTAGTTTTGCTTGAGAGAGTAGATGTGCTAAAAAATTCGGCTCCAGCTTCTACATCACGAAATATAACATTGTTCAAAACATTCTCGTCTTTTGTATCTTTTTGTTTTTTATCTTTTTTATCCATTGATTAATTGTAACAAAAAAAGTCTGTATTTACTAGCAAGGGTTATGTGACTGGGTTTTACCTTGAATAAAATCAATTTTAGATCTAAAACACGAAGTGTGACTTAAAACTGCTTTTGGATAATGAGTGTTATAACTTCTTCTGGCACGACATCCGTTTGCTGGACCTTGGAAATATTTCAATGCTGCGCAGTATTCTGCATTTTTCGAATTAGACGCTGCTCCTAGGTCTTTTAGAAATAATGCCGATGCAGTAAAAGCGTGTAGCGTATTCCACGGATTTGATATGCTGTCTGTTTGAAGTACTTTTCTAATCCTGTCTTTTGATTTATCATATTTCCACCCACTGCCTTTTTTCTCTATTTCTTTTTCGCACGGTATATTGTTTATCAATGCTGCAGTTTTAGGTCCAGCTTCTCCTATGGAGTTGTAATCAGCTCTTGATGTTAAAAGCAGATTTTTGTATTGATTTTGAAATTTCTTTAATGCATTCGAGGTCTTTCCACCAAATACATTTGTTTCTCTTCCTTTTGAACCTGGTCCAGAAGACGCTATGGTGAAACCGTTTGAATTCAAAAATTTTTGTAGTCTACGGACATCTTCACCAGAAGAGCCTATTGTTATCCTGCTCGTCTTGGAGATTATTATGTCTGAGCAAATACTTTTATCTGTTTTTACAAAACCTCCGTAGCCAGACCATGTATAAGGTATAAACTGTGCCGGACCCATAGCACCACCCCATCCGCCGGTTTGTCTTGCAGACACCTTGATGTCATTTCTATCTATACCGAGACTGTCTGTTATAGCAAAAAATGCTGGAGTATCCCTTGATGACTTCATTGACACTTTATAAGATGCTGTTCCAACATTTTTACCTATGTTTGTTTCTTGTTTAAATAGACCTAACAGAAATGCAGCATCTACTCCAGTCAACTCTTCTGCATATACAGCATATTCGACTGCTTTTGCAAAAGTAATCTCGCCACTAATACCCAAAAGTTCAAAAATACTGTTTTTTATCTTTCGTATTTGTTTTTCCTTACTCTCTATCGAAGATGTAATTTTGTCTTCTTGGCTTAACTGTTGTGTTAATATATTTTTTTTTACTTTTTTGGCAGTGTCTATCTCTTGCTTTTCTATTTTTTTTTGTATTCTTATGGTTTCTTCTTGTGATTTTTGATCATCCAAGTCCTCAATGGCAAAATTAATTCTCTTTTTAATCCACTCAATCTCATTTACAAGAGTTTTAATTTCATTTTGTATTTGATAATGCTGGAATGTTTTTGAAAAAAATTCTGTTATTGTATTTTCGTTTACCAACAAATCTACTATATCGTAGTTTTCACTCTCATTGCTTTTCCTCATCAAAATCTCAAAAGCATATATATAGGTTTGCAGTTTTTTTTGCAATTCTTTAATTCTGTCTGATTCTGTATTTATATTTTTACTAAGTCCGTATATCAATATATCTTTTTTTCTTATTTCTTGTTGTTTTTTTGAAAGATTGTGGTTTATGAGTTGTATCTGTGCTTCAGTGGTAGTTCTTTCTACTTGTGTTTTTTGCAATGTTTTTTTCTCTTCTTCTATCTCCTCTTGGCAAAGTTTTATCTGTCTTTCAAGCTCATTTTTTGAGCCGCTCGGATCTGTTGTGCAATCTATAGAATATGTCTTTGAAACAAGAAGTATAAATAGAAATACTGCCACAAGTGACAAAAAATAGAAAAAGTTCTCTGTGATTCTCATATAATTATGTATATTCTACTATACCTGTGCCGCAAGGGTGTTTTTTTGTTAAATTTACTTGTCTTTTTCTTCAGTTTCTTCGTCTTCTTCCTTTGGTTTCTTTCCTTTTTCTTCAACTGCAATAGAGTCAAAGTCAATTTCACCAGGTTCTTCTTCTATCTCCTCTGCTTGAGCCACTATAGAAACAACAACTTCATCTTTACTGTCTAATATCGTTATATCTTTTGAAATGACAAGATCAGCGATTGTTATACGGTCACCTATCTCTGCCAATACAGATATATCAACTGTAATATGTTGAGGTATGTTTTGTGGTAATGATTTTATTTCAATTTCTCTTTTTACGAAATCAACAACTCCGTCCTTCTCTTTCACAGCTGGTGCCTCTCCTGATAATTCCACTGGTACACCGTGCTCAACTTCATGTCGTTCGTCCACGAATAAAAAGTCTATGTGCACTGGGTCACGAGAAAGGATGTCTCTTGATATTTCTTGTATTAATAATTTTTTACCATTGATTTCACCGCAGGCGTCCACAACTGGATCCTCAGATTTCAAAACTTTTTTAAATTCTGTTGCATCAATTTGAAGTGAGATGTTTTTTTGACCTCCTCCATAACAAACAACTGGGATTTTGTTTTCCTTCTTTAGCTTGTTTGTATTTTTTTTGAATAGTATTCTTTTTTCAAATTTTAATTCCATAGTGGATATATTAACATATAGTCTGTATCTTTACACTATTTGGTTTTTTGGAGTTTTGCCAGATAAAACTGCGAGAATATTTTCGGCACACAAAATAGACATATTTCCACGAGCTTCCACGCTAGCAGATGCAATGTGCGGTGTCAGGAGCACTCTTTCAAATTTCTTTAATTTTTTGTTGAATTCTGGCTCATTCTCAAAAACGTCAAGCCCGACGCCACTTAGTCTTTCTTCCTCTAACAACTTAATTAAATCACTCTCTTTTATAAGAGGCCCTCGTGATGTATTTACCAAAATAGCTCCGTGTTTAGTTTTTGAAAGTCTGTTTAAATTAAAAAAATGGTGTGTGGCGTCAGACAAAGGCATATGTATAGATATGACATCAGATTCACTAATCAAATCGTTAGGTGATTGATATTGTACAGAACCCATACTGTCTAATTTTTCATTTTTAAATTTATCGTAATAGATACATTTCATACCAAAAGCATTTATGAGTATTTCTGCGACTCTTGTGCCTATTCTCCCAGCACCTAATATGCCTATCGTCTTACCACACAACTCTACTCCCAAAAACAATTTTGGATCCCAACCTTTGTATTTACCTTTTGTGGTAAAAATATCAGCTTCCTTTAATCTAGAAGCAAGTGCCATTATCATCGCTACTGCGTGTTCAGCCACACTTTCAGTTAAAACATTTGGTGTATTTGAAATAAATATGTTTTTTTCTTTTGCCTTCTCTGTGTCTATGTTGTCATATCCCACAGCATAATTTGCAAAAATTTTAACAGTGTTAGATGCATTTAAAACTTCTTCATCAATTTTATTTGTTAGCAATGTTATCACAGCGTCATAATTAGTTTTTTGCAATTCTTTTATTAACTCAGATTTGGTTAAATCCCCTTTTTTTTCACTAACCACAACCTCATGCCCAGCTTCCTCAAGCATTTTTATTCCATCACTTAAAATTGATCGTGTTACAAAAATCTTTGCCATTAATGTATTATAATATATTTAATGAATAATTTTAAGTTACTTGCTGTGGGAGATATCACTGTTGATGATTTCATAGAATTAGAAAATGTAGAAATATCAAATGGTAAATTAGAAATACCTTGGGGTAGAAAAATACCTTTTCATAAGTCCACAAAAATCTTTGGTGTCGGGAATGTTGGTAATGCTGCTGTAAGTGCATCCAGACTTGGAATAAAATCCGGGATCATCACAAGAGTTGGTGACGACGATGCTGGTCACAGTTGTCTTGAAGTTCTTAAAAAAGATGGTGTCGACGTATCCAACGCAGAGAAACAAATCGGCAAGAGTACAAACTATCATTATGTTCTTACTCACAAGGGTGAAAGAACCATACTTATCCGACATGAAAATTTTACATATGAAAATCTTTCTGTGCCAGATGGAGTAGAAATGCTTTACATCTCATCTATTGGGGAGAGTGGAGAGAGTATACACTACGACCTTACAAAGGAAATAGAAAAACATAAAAATCTAACTGTAGTCTTTCAGCCTGGTACATTCCAGATTAAATTTGGTAAGGATAAGTTAAAAGATATATACAAAAGAACTGATATTTTTATATGTAATGTAGAAGAATCACAATTGATTTTAAATACAAAAGAAAGAGATGTTAAAAAATTACTATCAGGTATAGCGGCACTTGGTCCAAAAATAACTTTGATTACAGATGGTCCAAATGGTGCTTATATGCACGAAGATGGAAGATTTTATTTTATGCCCATTTATCCAGACAGAGAAGATCCTAAAGAACGAACTGGGTGCGGCGATGCTTTTTCGACAACATTTGCATCTTATGTATTAAAAGGTATGAGCAGTGTCGAGTCCCTAAAAAGGGCTCCAATAAATTCTTGGTCTGTTGTGCAGTATATAGGTGCTCAAGAAGGACTATTATCTGAAAAAAGAATAGATGAGTTGCTGTCAGAAGCTCCAAGTGACTACGATATAAAGGAGATTTAACCCCTTCTTCTTTTTCTGTTTTTTTTGTATCTTAGGGAAAAACAGTGCCACAAGAGATATAACGCTGACAAAAACACAAGTGTATAAAACATATCTGCTAGAAAAATAATTCCTAATAAATCAATAAATAAATAATTTATAAAATCTAACGATTCTTCTGCGTTCAATGCATATCCTATACCAGCGACACCTTGGTTTAGTGCCCCCATCAAACATAAAATAAATGATACTTTGGTTACTTTTTCTTCGAAGTTAACCATTTTATTTTATATATTTTTCTACTGAAGCAAGTATCCCATCATAATCAATGCCGTGGTGTTTAAATAATTCTGTTGGTGTCCCTGATTCCCCAAAAGAATCATCGACACCTAGTCTTAAAATTTGTTTTGGACAAGACTCAGATAAAACTTCAGATATCGCTGAACCAAGCCCTCCACTTCTTTGATGTTCTTCTACTGTAACGATTTTTTGTGAGTTTTTTGCGTGCTCTATAATAGTTTTTGTGTCTAACGGTTTTATTGTTGGTACATTTACCACAGTAACTTTTTTATTTTTTTCTGTGAGTGTCTTTGCTACTCTTAATACATTAAAGAGAATGTCGCCACAAGAAAAAATAGTGACATCTGGCTTTTCTGTAACCCATACAGGATAAGCTTTTCCTATCTCAAAAGGAGTTTTCTCTGTTGTTATGAGAGGAGTTTTTTCTCTTGCAAGCCTTATATATACCGGTCCATTGTGCTCTGCTGCTTTTATAGTAGCTTTTCTCGCTGCCTCTGAATCAGACGGAACAATGACTGTCATATTTGGTATCACTCTTGTTATAGCGATGTCTTCTAGTGCCTGATGTGTAGCGCCATCAGGACCAACGGAAACACCAGAGTGTGATCCGATTATTTTTGCATTTACATCGTTATAACAAATAGTTGTTCTTATCTGCTCCCAGTTTCTTCCTGGAGAAAACATCGCATAAGAAGAGAAAAAAGGTACTTTACCCATAGCTGCCATGCCAGATGCAACAGATGCCATAGACTGCTCTGTGATACCGACTTGAACAAACCGATGTGGAAACTTTTTTGCAAACAAGTGTGTGCTTGTACTTTCTGTTAGATCAGCACACAGTGCAACTATGTTTTTGTTTTTTTCTCCAGCTTCCAAGAGTCCTTTTCCATAACCAACTCTAGTAGCCTCCTCTTTAATTTCTTTTGCAAAAATATCTTTTATAAAATGTGAATCTTTATTTAACATATTATTCTTTGTTTAAATTTTTTATTTTTTCTTCTATCTCTCCTCTAACCTCCTTTAGTTCTTTTAAAGCCACTTCTTTTTGTTTATCCTTTTTGACCCTGTCTTCTGGACCTTTCCCTGGTGGTGCACCGTGCCATCTGTAGTCCCTTTGAAAAGAGAGAACTCCTTTACTTGGTATTGTGTGAGCTATTATAACTATTGGTTTTTCTGCTACGGATTGAGCATCTAAAAAAGCTTGATACAAACCTCTCATGTTATGCCCGTCCATCTCTATCACATGCCAATTAAAAGCCAAAAACTTTTCTCTAAGTGGTTCAAGTGGCATAATATCTTCTGTGTTTCCATCTATTTGTATGTTGTTTCTATCAACTACAGCAATGAGATTGTGCAATCTTTTTTTGCCTGCAAGCATAATAGCCTCCCAGTTTTGACCTTCGTTTAGCTCACCGTCACCGAGTAAACAATAAAAAAACTTATTAGATATTTCGCCAGCATCCATCTCTTCTGCTATTGTCATACCGACTGCTTGCGAAAGGCCTGAACCAAGCGGACCAGAAGATGTCTCAAGCCCTGGAAGTGATGTTCTGTGTGGATGACCTTGCAGCCGTGATCCAAATTTTCGTAGAGTTAGTAATTCTTTTACAGGAAAATATCCGGCGTGCGCCATCGTGCTGTATAGTACTGGTGCTATGTGCCCATTTGAAAGAATCAGTCTGTCTCTATCTTCTTTGTTTGGTTTTTTTGGGTCGTGGTTCATAACAGCAAAATACAAAACTGTAAACACGTCCGCCATACCAAGTGACCCTGCTGTATGTCCAGATCCAGCAGCAGCTAATGACTCTATGATAGACACCCGTATGTCATTTGCTTTGAGTTCCAAATCCGCTATTTTTCTATCTGTTAGAGAAATCATTATTTTTATTATACCAAATTATAATAGTCTTTATATTTAAAAGTGGTTATATATAACCAACCTATTTAGTCTATATTTAAATTTACTATATTCAAAAACGACTATGCATATTAGTTTTTGTGTTTACCCACAGGATTTGATTATGTCTTCTAATTCTTTTTTGTTTTCTTCTATGTCTCCATTAAGTAGAGCTGAACCGATAGAAAAAGTATCGGCACCAGCTAGTACCAGGTCCTTAAGTGTGTTTTTGTTTACTGATCCATCTACCCCAACTTTCATTTGAGGATATTTATCTTTTATCGCTTTTATCAATTCAATCACTCTCCTGTCAAAGGGCTGTCCTTGAATTCCGACTTGGTCAATCCCCATACATTGTACTCCATCAATCATATCCCTTACTTTGTCTATAGTATAGAGTGTTTCATTTGGCAAAAGAGCAATACACACATTGATTCCAATTTCTTTTATTGCTTTTATGTCTTCGACGTAATGTAAAGATGCGTCTATGTGTAGTATGTATCTTTTGGCACCTTTTCTTTTCCAGAATCTAGCAGCCTCTATATGGTTACAAGTCATACCGTCAATCTCAAAATCTATATTTAAATCAGTTATGTTACTGATGTCTGCCTCTTTATCAAACTCACCATCATCTTTGTATGGAAATGTTGTGTTTGGTACATACACTCCATCTACTATGTCTATCTGTGCAAAATCAAAATGCTGCTGGACTTTTTTTAGTTTTTCTACAACTTCACTTTGATCTTGTTCTAGTATTGCTGGGATTATTCTTGACATATTATTAATCTATTTTTTTGATTCTTCTTTCGTGCCTTTCTTCTTTTGTGAAGTTGGTAGATATAAACAGCTCTATAGCAGACAAGGCGTGCTCTTTTGACACAAATCTTGAGCCAATGGATATGATATTTGCATCATTGTGCTCTCTTGACAGAGTGATTAATTTAAAATTTTCACTGTTATAAACAACCGCGCGAACACCACGAATTCTGTTTGCAACAATAGCCTCCCCTTGTCCTGAACCCCCTATTATTATACTTAGGTCAACCTTCTTATCAGCGACCATTTGTGCTGCTGGTCTTATAAAATCTGGATAGTCATCTGTCTCTTCATAAGAGTGTGCACCGCAGTCTGTAACTGTATGTCCAATATCTGTAATTTTTTCTTTTAAAAATTCTTTTAGTTCATACCCGGCGTGGTCTGTACCCATAGAAATAGTTTTCATTTATATTTTAATTATTTTTATGTGTTCAAGCAAAGAATGTGTATACCCCATCTCGTTATCGTACCAAGACATCACTTTTACTAGATTTCCATCAACAACTCGTGTGAGATCTAAATCAATAGTAGAGATATACTGACTTCCTATGATATCGCTTGATACTATTGGTTCATTTGTTGTTGTGAAAAGATTTTTGTAACATTCTTTTTCCGATGCATCTTTGAATATTTGATTTATCTCTTCTTTGGTGGTGGACCTTGAAGATATAAATGTTATGTCTGCTATTGACCCAGAAATGACAGGCACTCGGAGTGAAATACCATCAAATTTATCTTTTAGCGAATCTATGACCTTTGATGTTGATTTTGCTGCTCCTGTTGATGAAGGTATTATATTTTGTGCTGCAGCGCGACCCAATCTAGGGTTTTTGTTTACTTTTGTGTCTACTATTTTTTGAGTTGATGTGTATGCGTGAACCGTGTTTAAAATCGCCTTTTCTACGCCAACAGTCTCGCTTAATATTGCGAGCGGTATTCCAACAGAATTTGTAGTGCACGATGCATTGGATGTTATGTCTGTTGTAATTTCTTTTTTATCATTTATACCAACAAGGATTGTGTCAGCTTTTATTTTGGCATCTTCTTTATCTTTCGACGGTGCAGATATAACAACTTTTTTAGCACCAGCATCAATATGAGCTTGTGATTTTTCGTGCGATGTAAATACTCCTGTACACTCTACTACTATATCTATACCCAACTCTTTCCAAGGCAGATTACTCGGATCTCTTTGAGATAGCCATTTAATATCTTTTCCGTTGACTGTTATCTCTTCGTCATTTTTTTTCTTTATTGTTCCGTCAAACTTCCCTCTCACGGTGTCGAACAAAACAGTGTAAATAGAATTCTCTATGCTATCTCCACCATTTATTGCCACAAGCTCCAAGTCTTTTTCTTTCAAGATGAGTTCAAAAATTGCTGTCCCTATCCTACCAAAGCCGTTGATTGCGATCCTTTTCATATAAAAGAAGTATACACTTTTTATTGATTAGTGATTACTAAATAAACTATCTATTGATTGATTGATTTTTGTGTTTGTTCTTGATTACCTTTATCATCTGTAGTAACCATAACAGCAAATATTATTATAAAAACTGCTGAAAGATACACAAAAAACTTTCTATTTTTTTGAAAAAACTCCATATATTTATTTTATTATGTACATATATTATATCACGCAGTGTATTTATCCTTGATTTAGTGTATTATCTGTATATAGGCCGGAGTGGCGAAATTGGTAGACGCGCTAGTCTTAGGAACTAGTAGAGCAATCTGTGGAGGTTCAAGTCCTCTCTCCGGCACAAAATTTTTATTGCATATAATATATTATGGAAACAAAAGAAATAATAGAATTAAAAGATAAACAATCTATAAAGACAACCAAACCAACGATGAAAATCGCATTTCAGATTTGGTGGTGGATGTTTTTACAGAAAATTTGTTATGTTCTTTCGATATTTTTTTTGCTAGTTTTAATAACTTTATTTTTAAATATTTTTTTAAGCAAAAACGTTTTTTTAATTTTTGAAGAAGATTTTCAAACTATTATTTTTTCTTTAATTTACCTTTTTTTAATGATTTTCTTAACAAAAAAAATAATAGGTACAAATTTCAAAAACTTTACTCTTGTAATAAAAAACAACAGAACGAAAGATATATCCATATTTGCAACTTGGAAAATCGCATTTCAGATTTTTTGGTTTGTGTTTTGGAGAACATTTTCAATAGGTATTTTACTTCTTTTTGTTCAATCAACATTCTTTATTTTTATTACTAAATTTTTAAGTTTCGGATTCAATTACTCTTCTGAATCTTCTTTCGTTATTCCTGTTGCTATTATTTTTTTTATGTTAGTTCTTACTTCCGTGAGTTTTGTATATATACAAATATTTTTCATAAAAAAAGTCATTGAAAGAAAATTTAGAGACTTTACTTTAATTTTAAAACGTATAAAAAAATAAACACCTTTTAGGTGTTTTTTAAATATTATAAAGAAAGATCAAGGGAGCTCTCAGTGGCCCCCTTTTAACTTTAATGATGATCTACTAGTTAACTAGTTTTTCATCTTTGTTCTCGTCCAACAGTGTGTCTATCTTTGAATCCAAATCAGAATCATTGACAAACTCCAGTTGAGAAATTTTTATTAAAAATTCCCTGTTAACCCAGAACATATAGATTGGGAGCTTTGCCCACTCTGGCCAGGTAATCTTAATAGAATTTCTAATAAACTTAAAATAATCCTCTAGAGCCTCCTTTGCCATACTAGCAAATTTCTTTTCTTTAGAGAGGCAGACATTTACAATAGTCTGTAGAGACGTATTTTTGTGTCCTAAGACCCATCTAACTACCTCCTCAGACTCGCTATATGAAAAACCCTCCAAAGCTGTTTTACAGTTTAAAAACTTCACAAAAGTTTTACCTGTTCTTTTAAGGGTTTTTTGAAAACCCTCTTTGGTATTCATTACCATAGGATTAAAATAACAAATTCTTTTGGAAAATTTATAAGTTTTTGGATAGTTCATCCTATTACACAAAAACCTATTAACAAGTTCCATCATTATGCTATTATCCGGTCTATATTCCGGACGATTTAGTGTCACCATCTTATTCGCCCAGTCTATTAAACCAAGTTGAACAGGATGAATTTTGAATTTTGAATTCATTGTACTATTAGTTGAGATTAAAGAGCTTTTTGCTTACACTGCATTATTCACATCCATATTTATATAATATCACATAGAATTATATTTGTCAACCTTTATACACAAAAATCACTGATATGGTAGTTTAAAAATTTTATATTTATATAAAAAAACAAACACCTTTTGGGTGTTTTTTAATAATCCTAATACATCTATATATTTCACCATCCAAACATTTTTATACTTGTTGCAGTTATAATATAACTATGGAGCAACAAATAGAAATGATTAAACCGACAATTGGAATAGCGTTTCGGATTTGGTGGTGGATGTTTTGGAGAAAATTTTTGATCGTTTTTTTAGTTGGTGGTGTCACACTTAATTTTGTTGCAAGTTTTGTAAATGACGGTGAGAGATTTTTAAACAGCCTTGCTTTTTTATTTACTTCATTTGGATTTGGTGCTGCTGCCTCCCCTATTTTAATAGGACTACAGATTTTTCTAAGCAAAAAAATCATAGGTGTAAAGTTCAGACATTTTATGCTTGTTATGAAAAACAACAAGACAAATGAGTTACATAACTTTGGCAGTTGGGGTGTAGGGTGTAGATTTTTTTGGTTTGTGTTTTGGAGGGTTTATCTCTTGTATATTTTAGTATTTTTATCTATATTTGCACTCGTTATATTTCTAAGCTTTTTCTTCTCTTCATTATCAGGATTATATTTATTTATCTTTCTTTCCATTGCATTAGCAATCATTCTTTTGTTTGCACCAATATATCTGCAGTTGATTTTTATAAAAAAAATAATTGGAAAAGAGTTTAAAAACTTTACCTTGGTATTAAAAGACACTAAAAATAAATAATAACTGTCGCCCTAAAAGACACAATGTGTTTGAAATACAATACTAGAAATTATATTTTTCCACAAAAAAATCTAAAAGCAATCCTTGTTTTTCAAACTATTTTCTATTTATCCACCCATTCCACCAAATCCACAAGCACTATGCTCTTGCACAAAAACACTTTAGATGTATACTCTTAATAACCACGAATTCGCAAGAAGGAGAGGTTAGAAGAAAAACCCGAAAGGGCTTTTTTTCTTTTAAATTTTGATTTCTATAATAAAAACAAACACCTTTTAGGTGTTTTTTTGATATAGTTAGGTAAAAAAAAGTAACAACTGACGGCCGCTGTTGTTACTTTTTTTTGACTACCTCCTTGTTAAGGTTAAAATAAAGAACT
>JABABE010000106.1 GCA_014238395.1 Candidatus Kaiserbacteria bacterium | reverse complement strand
TTTAAAAACACATGATAAGTTATTCCAACTACTAAATAGTTACTGCAAAAAACAAAAATCAACCGAAAAGCAAGTTCGTAAACAAACTTTGCTATTTTAAAGATTTTTTTCATGTAAAAAAATAATTTTAATTAAAATTCGCTCCATAAAATAGAGCACTATGATTATTATACACAAAAAACACGCTTGAAGCGTGTTTTTTGTTAAATAAGATAAAGTGTAATTTATCTTTTTGATTCTTTTTCTAGTCTTCGCAGGAAGTCCGAAGCTGCTTGTTGTCCCCCAAGACCAAATGCTAGTCCGAGTGCAAGTGATAGAGCTGCTATTACACCAACTATTATAGATGTAACTATTTCTTGTGCAACATTTAGTTGGTATAACACTGTTATACCTGTAAACACTAACACTGAATATCTAGCTACTTTCCCTGCATGGAAACCTCCTTTCACTCGTGCTACTTTTGTAGTACCTACAAAAACTTTTTCTGCAAAGTTTGCAATTATAACACCAGCGATCACTATAAGTGTAGCTGCTATTACATTTGGTATGTACGATAACACTTGATTAGTAAGGAATTCGTTTGGTTGTGTGAAATTTAGTAGTTCAAATGACATCACAATTGCAAAAATTATGATGAATGTTTCTAATAACGCACCAAGGAATTTACCAACATTTACTTTCCAACCTACCCTTGAAACTAAGGTTCCAAAACCAGCTTTAGAAAACGCATCGTCAACCGCTGGGATTGAGTCAAATGCTTTTTGGATTATCTTTCGCACTAAGTGTCCAAAGTACCACCCTATAAGTAGTATGATTACCGCTGGTATAGCAGATAATAATACTTCTACTGGCCCACTTAACACACTGCTAGTTGCAAAAAAATTTTCCGAAAAATTTTCTATGTTAAACATAATATAATTAATTAATTTTATTAATAACTGAAAGGATTTCTATCCTCAGTTATGAATATATTATAACCTAAAAAAACTGCTGAAGTGTTGTATTTTATTGTATTAAAGTGTATTTTTTAAATCCAAGGAGAGTTTTCAAGTATTTCTTGTTTGTCTATGTGTATTTGGTGAGGATAGTCAAGTATGTCTCGGACGACCTTGTCACTTGTATTAAGACGATGTACAAACTCATTTGTATCAAATAAAATATATCTGATTTCAAGACCGATTAATTTTTCTGCAGCAGCTAATATGTTTGTGACCTCTGCTTCGCAAATATCAGATCCTACTATCATCACATCCACCAGTTGATCTTGATTACCAGAAAACATACCCGTTGTTACAAGAACCTTAATGCCTTTTAATTTAGTTATTTTTGAGATCAAAGCTTCTCTGTCACTCGGCATTGTGTGAATAATAAGATTTTCTAGTGCAGGTTGGAATTTAAATGATGTGTTAAAAGAATACCCGTTTTCTTTTCTAGTTACAAACTTTTCCTTTCTTTTCCCTCGAAATATTACTTTTTTAATCTCCTTTATATTTATTTTTTTGGACTTAACTATGTTTTCTTTTTCTAGGTTTTTAAATGCATCTGTTATCTTCTTTTTATCAATTTTAAGTGTCGATTTGATTTCATCTGCTGTGAAGTGTTTTGTGGGGTTTAAAAAAACAAGCCTAAGAATTTTTGCTCTTGCTTGGTCTCCTATAATACTTACAAGTGGGTCGTTTTGCATATTGTTATTATATATTTATTTGTAAAATTATTCAACTTAGAGTTTTTTGAGCATTTATTACATAACAACTGAATAAAAATTAAAACTAATTACCTTGTTCTCAATATTAAAAAAAATAGCAACAAGTATAATACAAATTACTATTTTGATTCTATAAAACTTTTTTTAAAAACTATTTACTTCCATCCAATTTCCAATTATTGGATGTCTTATAAACAGCTTAACTTTTGAGGGAAAAACATATTTGTTTTCTTCCATTCCCTCTGGATAAAAACTAATATGTGGATTCCATCTGTCTCCAAACCATTTTTGTTCCTCCTTTTCCAATGAAAACTGTTTTACTACTTCAAAAACTTTAGATTGTAAAACTTCCATTGCTTCTGTTTTTTTAAGTGCCAATACATCTTTGCCTTTTGGAGTTTTAAAAGAATTCCCTTTATTGATTTCAATCCTAACTATATTGCCTAACCATAAACATTTCTTTTGAAGCTCTTCCAGGAACTCTGCCTCTTTTTCTTTTTCTTGAGTCCAATAAGCCAAAGTTACATGAGTTGGAAGATCATGCTCGTATAGTTTGTTATCTGGTGGCACAATTATAGCCAACAAATAATTTTTTATTTCAGCTTTATTATTTTTATTCATCTTTTCTTAAGATAAAAGTACAAATTAGCACATTTAAATGGGTAGTGCATACACCACTTTAGAATATTACCATATATAAAGTGTTTTTTGAAGTTTAAATT
>JABABE010000105.1 GCA_014238395.1 Candidatus Kaiserbacteria bacterium | reverse complement strand
TTGGGATTGTATAAACCTTGCAAAGCAGACTGTCCTATGGCACAAAGTTTTCCTTGATTAAGGGGGTGGTGAGGATTGCCTTCAATTTTAATAGCCCTACCTTCTCTAGTTTTTACTACTATACCGCACTGCGAGGAACATTCCTGACAAACAGAAGCAAAATGTAAGGCTACACCTGTTTGGTAATTGTCTGGTGGCAATAAAGAGGGTAGTATTTTTTCTACACGGTCATTTGTACAACTAGCTACCGCTACTGCAGCCCCGCTAGTAGCAGCTATCTTAAAAAAATCTCTTCTTTTTATTTTGTTAGGCATTTTAAATATTTTATCTATTTTAGAATTAAACAAACAAATCCTTAAAAAAATTAATCACATCCGTTATACTTTTAATATTTTTTGCATTTTCTAAGAATTTTTTACTAATAGATTTAATTGTACGAGGAATAGATTTTCTTTCAAAATATTCTTTTACTTTTTTCAAGTTTAATTTAAAATAATCAGAAATAGGTCTTATTTCCTCTGCATTTTCTTTTTTATTTTCTTCATTCATATATTTTATAAAAGAATCTATTTCTACACTTGCTTCATCTACTTCAGAAGCAGCGTTAATATTTTTCACAAGATACATAGTTTCTGCGTTTTCTATATCTAGCAAATAAGGGGAGTGGGTAGAATATAAAACACAAGCACCAGTTCCTTTGTCTTGTAATTCATTGATAGCTTCAGCAACTTTTTCTTGTATAGAGGAATGTAAATTAGAAGCAGGTTCATCCAATAAAAAAATTGTGTTTGGTTTTCTATGTTTTCTAAACTCTGTAAATAACATAAAAGCAAAAAACCACTGACAACCTTTAGATCTGTCCGATAATTCAAATGTATTATCTTTAGTAGAAATTACTTTAAAGGCAAAGCGTTTTTTAAAATCATGTCTTTGTATATCATCACAAATAAAATCAATCCTTTTTAAAGAAGATTGAGTAGGTAGACTATCCAACCATTTGTTGGTTATTATTTCATTTATGTGCTTGCTAAAACCAGACAATTTATCTTGGAAACTATTTTTATCTCCATCATTATCTAAATAATCTACAATATCTTTTTGAAAAGAGATGTGCTTTCCAGCGTATAGAGAATTTGTTATATCCTGTAAAATTTCTCTCCACTGTGGAATATTATTTCTCTTCTCTTTTTCTTCTTCATCTTTTAATGTATTCACTGCTTCATCTTTCTTTTTGAACGCTGTTGTATAGAAAGGTATTTCGGTAGGTACTTCAAGATCAAAATCAGAATAGTAAATGATTTCTGGCATGTTCTGGCTTATGTTTTCAACTGTATCTACATCTTCAAAATCAAGTTTACTTCCATTATACAATATATCATATTTCTGAAACGTATCCTTATTAAAAACATAAATAAAATCTAATTGATAAACGGGCTTATTGCTTTCATACTCAAATTTACAACTAAATTTAACTTTATCACTAAAAAATTGACCGCCTATTTTTCTAGGTTTTATTTTTGCCAATTCTCCATTACCCAATAATTTCTGAGATTTTTTACTTGATAATTGCTTACAATGTTTCCCTATATGCTCTATTCCTTCTAAAATAGTAGTTTTACCGCTTTCGTTCAATCCTACCAAAACAATAGGTTTGTTTTTGTCTAAATTAAGGTTGAAATTTTTAATCCCTTTATAATTCTCCAATGAAAAACTTAAATATTTCATTTTTCTATTAAATTTTTATTTGTGACAAACCAAACAATCCAAACTACCATTTTTCACTCCTACTGCTTTTGGAGTAGGTTTATCATACAACCTAGTTCCGCCACGCGTCAAACGAGGCAGAGTGATAACCTTACCATTTTTATCTACAGGGTGATCGTCCAAATGACAACTGACGCACCAACCCATACTCAAAGGAGTTTTTCCA
>JABABE010000104.1 GCA_014238395.1 Candidatus Kaiserbacteria bacterium | reverse complement strand
TGTCGTGTTCTCCTTTTTTTTCGTAAGTGATTCCTCTTTTGTCATATATAATTACACTGTTAGGGTCTAGTTCAATTGCTTTATTGTAGTCAGTTATTGCTTTATCGTGTTCGCCTTTTTTTGCATAAACGATTCCTCTGTTGCAATATGCTCCTATATTTTCTGAGTCAAGCTCAATTGCTTTATTGTAATCAATTATTGCTTTATTGTATTCTCTTTTTTTTTGGTAAGCGATTCCTCTGTTGTAATATGCTCCTGTATTTTCTGAGTCAAGTTCAATTATTTTGTTGTAATCAATTATTGCTTTGTCGTATTCTCTTTTTACTTGATAAGTGACTCCTCTGCTGTAATATGCTAATGGATTTTCTGAGTCAATCTCAATCGCTTTATTGAAGTCAGTTATTGCTTTATTGTATTCTTTTTTTTCTTCATAACTGATTCCTCTGTTGCTATATGCAAATGAGTACTCAGGGTATAGTTCAATTGCTTTACTGTAGTCAATTATTGCTTTGTCGTGTTCGCCTTTTTTTGCATAAGCGATTCCTCTATTGTAATATGCAAATGCATATTGAGAATCAGCCTCTATGATTTTTGTATAGCACTCAATAACCTCGTTATATCTGTCGTTTTCAAAGTGCTCTTCTGCCTCGTTTGAAAGATTTGTTATTTTTCTTTGTCTTTCTTGTTCGTTCATACCCCTATTATACCAAATTAGTTGTTTTCTGCTAAATGTTTAGGAGTTTTGGAGTCGGGTGTTATAATCAGGATATGAATTTGGTATTCTCATATGAGTGATATTGGTGCTAGTGCGATAAAGTTTTATTCGGGGTTAAAGTCGCCAAGGGGTGTGGGTAATGAGATTGGGATGATTAATCCGTATCAAAAGCAAGAGATACTCGGTGTGGTGAAAAAATTTTATAGAAAGTTTTACGCTGATCGTAACAAAAGATGCTATGTGTTTGGCATAAACCCTGGCAGGATTGGGAGTGGTTGCACCGGCGTGCCTTTCACCGACGCCGATGCACTTGAAAATGTATGTGGGATTGACTGCCCTTTTCACAGTAGAAAAGAGATGACATCCGATTTTGTCTATAAGGTTATAGAGAAATACGGTGAAGTAAAAAAGTTTTATAAGAAATTTTATCTCACCGCCACATCTCCCGTCGGTTTTACAAAAGATGGTAAAAACTACAACTACTACGACTCAAAAGAGCTCGAAAGAAAAATGGAAAACTATATAATCAGAAATATCAAAGCACAGATTAGATTTGGAGCGCGAACCGATGTAGCAATAATCTGGGGGTCTGGCAAAAATTTTCAAGCCTTTTCAAGACTGAATGAAAAGCACAAATTTTTTGACAAAATCATACCGCTCGAGCATCCCAGATACATCATGCAATATCAAAGAAAAAATCTAAACAAATATATAAAAAAATACATCAAAACTCTTGAAAGTTGTATCTAATTTTTATCTATTAAAAAAAATAAACACCTTTGTGGTGTTTATCAATATAGTTGTGTGAAGTATTGCCTGAAACAAAAGTTTAAACTTTTGTTTCAGGACTTAAAGTATAAAAATATCTAGATATCTAGATAATGTAGAGCTGTTTTTCCTCCGCCTCTAAAAACCTTTTAAAAAAAAGGTTGTACTCTTTTATCAGAGCAACATATCGCTGATCTGTTTTGTCAAATCGTCCTTTGCTTCTAGCTTTGCTTTCGTAGAAAGCTATGGCTTCTGCTTTCTCTTTGAGTTTTTGCGTAACTGTTTTCAATTCCGCAGCATTAGCAACACTCAATCTTACAAGTTCAGCTAAACTAAATCTAGTCATCGCTAGAAATGTACTGTTTAGTTTGACTTCCGCATTGTAAACCTTTGATCTGTTATTTTTAATCATTAGTATTTTTTTTTAGGGTTTAAGATCTTTAGGGACTGCTAACGTTGAATACTGAAGGTCCCTATTTATACAATAACCCTAAAATATTTTTTTGTCAAGTTTTTTAAGTGGATATCTATTAGAGAACTACTTTTAATTTTTGTGACAGATATTTGGGTGTTTGGAGTTGGTCCATACGGCGGTGAGCAGTGAATCACGGTATGCTGAGTCTAAGTAAAACCTTGGATAGGCGGAGGTGCCGAGGAGGTTGTCGGTCGGGGCACCGTGCTCCCTGAACCAATGATCCAGGTTTAGGATGTCGTGAGTTAATTCGTGGTAAAGTGTGAACCTCCAAGATGTCATCCAGTCTTCCCTATTGCCTTCTCTTCCTGATTTCTTTAATTTCTTTGTGTTTATCACAACATCAACTCTATCATCATCACAATAGGACAGAGATGATCCGTTTGCTATGTCTTCTTTTTGTTGATGGTAGATACCTATTTCCATACCAGAGACATCCAGTGCATTTCCAGTTATCCTTTTATAATCTGTCAAAAAATCAGCGAAGTACTCCCTCTCACCAAAAGGAATCTCTACACTATACGACATATCAAAAGAAATCGCCTCGGTGACTCCAAAGGTGGTACTGTTTAAAATCCCCGTCGTTATGCCATCTTTTTTTTGTATGTTGTATATGTACTCGACATATACAGATTTTACTGGCTCAACATATTGATTCGGTCCAAATACCCAATAATCCACTCCGTTTATCTTTTCTTCTAAGAAATAAATTCTATTTACGAATTGACTAGGTCTTAAAAGTTCTATTTCTCCTATTTTTTTGGGTACGACAAGCGCGCCGTTTTGTAGAAACCCTGTTTTTACAATGTGATCGGTTGTTAATTTTTTTTCTGTCTTTTGAGACTCTGCTTCTGCAATTCCTCCCTTTGTTTTTTCTAGTTCTGATTTCTTTTGTTTTAGTTTCTCCTGTCTCTCTGCTTCAAGCTGCGCGTTTTTCTCTTTCAGATTAGATTCGATTTCTTGCAAGCGATAAGTGTCAAAATTTGTTTTTGTATGCATTACTCGGATTTTTTGATTTTTCTTTCTGGTGGCATCAGATACATTCACAACAACAAAGAATGCTAGTCCTGTGGCAACTATAGCCAGTAGTATTATATAAATTACTTTCACTTCTCTATTCTACCACTCACTAAATAACACCAATGATTTGACCGTTTATCAGGAAGTCGGGTGGGTTGGGGTTTGTTATTGTGATGTCGGGGGTGTTTTGTGTGGAGATGGAACGGAGGGTTATTGTTTATCCGCTTTTAACAATTTTATAAATGCTGGATTTTTTGCCTGATACCAATATTCTGTATTTTTCTTTGATTTTAAATTTTGTTTTGAATTGGTTCTCTATGATAGTTTCTATGTCTATACTGATGAAGAGTAGTAATATAATGATTCCGGTTTTTTTTAAAACTCTATCGAACTCGTGGAACATTTTTATATAAAAATCATCTAAACTTTCTATTTTATTAAATTCACCCCACGGCGGATCTGTGATAATTTTATCTATAGTTGCAGACTCAATAAACTCCATATTGAAAGCATCTCCGTTATGCATTTCGATATTCATTTTGTTTCTTTTTATGTTGCTTTTCATACCGTTGAATACTTGTTTAGCATTTTCAACAGCAATGATTTTTTTGAAAGGACTGATGGCAGCTCTTTCAATGAGTATTACCCCACTTCCAGCGAACGGGTCTAAAACTATATCGTTTTTTTTGGGTTTTGAAAGGATTGATAGGAGCACAGCCAGTTCTTTTCTGATAGAACCTTTGCTTGTGATTTTTTTT
>JABABE010000103.1 GCA_014238395.1 Candidatus Kaiserbacteria bacterium | reverse complement strand
TTTCAGTCTAGTATGGATTCACGTATAAATTCGAATTTTTATAGCTCGTCTTATGTTTGCGATAGGTTTAGTATATTGTACTATAGTAATACAGATGTATTTCGATCATGTTTTCGGTGTAAATTTCCGTATTCTCATCCAGTTACTGTATTATTTTCGCGGTTTAGTTACATGTTTTTTGTAATAAATTCTGAGAATTTATTCATTTTTATCGAGCCGAAGGTGAGATTATGGTATGAGGGATCCTGTGGTGTCGGTGTCGGTGTTCAGAAATGTTTAGGTTTCTGACCACGTGGACTTAGAAAATTTTACTGGTTTAAAAAAAAAGTTTAGGTTTGTATCCATATGGACTCTAATTATTTTGTAGGTATAAAAAAATTCAAGTTTTTGACACATGGACTTAGAAAATTTTACTGGTTTAAAAAAAAAAGTTTAGGTTTGTATCCATATGGACTCTAATTATTTTGTAGGTATAAAAAATTCAAGTTTTTGACCACATGGACTTAGAAAATTTTACTGGTTTAAAAAAAAAGTTTAGGTTTGTATCCATATGGACTCTAATTATTTTATAGGTATAATAAATGTTTAGGTTTTTAACCATAAGGACTTAAAATTGTTTAATATAAAATAAAATTTTAAGTTTTTATTCAAATGGAAATTCCTTTTAGATTTAGAAAGTCAATCATTACTTAATTAGTGTGTATGCTACATGTGAATGAAGATACATGTGGCTCGATAATCATGTGCTGTTGCACTTGTTATTTAAAAATGTTACAATTTAATGATGAATATGGTTTCCACATCAAATTGAAACTAAAATACGAAGTTCACTCTGGAGAATAAATTAGTTTTTAAAGTCAAATAAACTTAGTGCAAAATAATATTTAGTGCAATGACACAAGTTACCGATTGATTATTACGACATTCGTACACGTTAAACAATTGACAAGTAAATAAACGAAGTATGGCTATTTCGTCTAGAATCTGGTTAATGAAAATCTATGTAAAAAAAAATTATAAGAAGCTTGCTTAAACC
>JABABE010000102.1 GCA_014238395.1 Candidatus Kaiserbacteria bacterium | reverse complement strand
GCAACAGTAACTGTCCCATCAACACCGAGGGAATCGTATGCCACATTTATGATCAATGTCACAAATACTCAAGGTACGAACGCAACTATAACTGAAAACGATATTTCTTTGAGTAATGTGTTCATAGATACTATATCCCCAAGTATAGAACTGATTGGCTCTGCAGACTATACCATATTACCTGGCGCTCCTAGCTCATCCATTCCAAACGTCATTGTGAGTGATGGCGATCCAAACTATGTGGAAAATTTTACATTGGTTAAAAACGCCACAGTCAATACTACAATAATCGGCTCTGTATACAACTATACGTACACTGCAAACACAGATCCTGCAGGCAATCTTGGATCTAGTACAAGCAGAATCATTACCGTAATGGAACCGTTGTTTGAAATTAGACCAAATCTTGTCGCATCGCCAGCTGGAACTATACAAAACGGTAAAAATGGTTTTTACTCTATTGTGAATCCTGGAAGTATAGGTACATTCAAAATAGGCAATTCCGTATATGCTGGGGTAACCGCTGCTAAGATAAATGGTGATAATAATTTTACAGTTGTAAACATTACCGACCCAAATTCCCCAAGTCTAGTATACGTACTAAATCGTACCACTACCAATCCATCTTTCATAATTGATACCGCATATACTGTAATAGATGGTTCAACATATATGATACCTACAAGGTTAAATCATCTGGCCTTTATCCTAAATGTCAGTAATCCCTCTCTCCCATCTTTTGTAGAATACCTGCCAAACGGTGGAACTAGATTTAGTCCGTATGGAATTACCACCATAACAATTGGTACGTCCATTTTTGCCCTAACGGCATCCTTACACAACGTCCTAATCATAAACATTACAGACCCATCCGACCCCGTCCTCACATCTACCATTACCCATGGTGTGGACTATCTAGAACTGGTTTATCCGCAATTCCTCACCACCGTAGCAATTGACTCATCAACTTTTGTTCTAGTAACATCCAATTATGACAACAGCGTCCAAATCATAGACATCACAGATCCCTACAACCCAACTCCAGCATCTGCCCTTACCGATGATGGTGGATATACAATACTAACCGTTGCACGATCCATCACCACCGTAGCAATTGACTCATCAACTTTTGTTCTAGCAGCCTCCAATCGTAACAACAGCGTCCAAATCATAGACATCACGGATCCCTACAACCCCACTCCCGTATCTACCATTACCGAAGATGATGACTATACAACACTAGGCGGTGCACAATCCATTCACACCGCAACATTTGGTGCATCGACTTTTGCACTAGTGGCAGCCTCTTATGACAACGGCGTCCAAATCATAGACATCACGGACCCATACAACCCCGCTCCCGTATCTGCAATTACCGATGGTGTGGATGGCTATACCGAACTAAATCATGCATATTTCATCACCACCGTAACAATTGGATCATCAACGTATGCTCTAGTGGCCTCCTTTGAAGACAACAGTATCCAAATCATAAAACTAGAGCCAGAGTACATGTCCGCATACACTAACAACCAAAACCCAAAATATGCAAAAGCTGGCGATACATTGGACATTAAACTTCTCACAAGTGATACAATTGCATCTCATACTAGTCAAATATTGGGATTGGATACGACTGCAACTGTAAACAGCACTGTATACAATACTACAGTAACTATCCAATCAACGCCAAGGGAATCATATGCCACATTTACAATCAATGTCACAAATACTCGCGGTACGAGCGCAACTATAACCCAAGACGACATTTCCTCAAAGACCAATGTATTCGTAGATACTATATCCCCGACCATAAACCTGGTTGGATCTGCAGACTATACCGTACTGCACAGCCCTTATGATCAATTCATCCCAAACGTCACTGTGAGCGATGGTGATCCAAACTATTTGGGCGGTTTTACACTAGTTAAAAACGCCACAGTCAATGCTACAATAGTCGGTTCTGCATACAATTATACGTACACTGCAAACCCAGATTCTGCAGGAAATCTTGGATCTAATATCAGCAGAATCATTACCGTAATAGATATAGACCACATAACTGTAACATCTTTGGATATTACAAGCAATGGTGCTTCAAGCAATTTTGCAAATGTAGGTAAAAACATAACTGTTACACTTGTGACAGACGGCACTGATCTTGGCAACTTTACTGGAAACTTGTTTGGGAAACCATTTACCGTTACGACAGCT
>JABABE010000101.1 GCA_014238395.1 Candidatus Kaiserbacteria bacterium | reverse complement strand
CTTTCCAAATAAATATGAATGCCTTTATGTGTGCTTTTATCTTGATTTTGTTCAGTAAAACAACTGTGTAGAATGTGTTTTTTGATGCCAGGTTACTCGGTAGGGATAGCAGCTATTAGAGCATCAATACGCCTTTTTGTGGCCTCTACATTGTTTACTCCACCAAATATAGCCTGTCCCAACACCCCATCTGTAATGTCCACCCCACCATCTTGGTCTTGTCGATAAAGGTATAAGAAGAATGCGTCACTTGCTGCAGTAAAACTGTCAGAGCCATCGAAGTCCAAATACCCACCATCTATTCCTGCCTGAACACGAGCTTTTGTGGCAAGTACATTATTTACTCCACCAAATATAGCCTGTCCCAGCACCCCATCTGTAATGTCCACTCCACCATCTTGGTTTTGTCGATAAAGGTATAAGAAGAATGCATCACTTGCTGCAGTAAATGATTTGGAACCATCGAAGTCCAAGGTGAAGTCCGGTTTGTATTCTGCGTTTGATATCTTAGCCAACGGAGTGTTTGCTGTTGATTTTGTTTGTATGGTTAGTGATGAGTCTTTGGTGTATGAGTATGTTCCTCTTTCTTTTGGGGTTGTTACATCACTAGAAAAAGTTATTGTAATTGTTTTATCACTCACTGTGACAATTGAAACAGTATATGTGGTCAGTTCATTTTCGCCAGTGACAGCAAATCCTCCACTTCCTACAACAGTTGCATCGTCAAAAGCAAGAGTGGATGTAAGAACAAGTTTGTTGTTTGTTATTTTTGCATTTATAATTACAGGGTTAAGTGTATCTATCACAACATCAAGTGTGGTCGCTGCCCCACCAGTCCCATTAAAAGAATTGGGTGCTCCGTCTGCGATTCCCTCTGAGGAAAGTACCTCAAATATATATGTCACTGGTGGGGTTGCAGTTGTGTCTGTATATAGGTCATCATTTGGATCTATTGATACACGAAAATACTGTCCGGACACTTCCGTTGTGTCAGTGGTTGATACGCTTGACGAGCTAAAAACTGAATCAAATACTTCAACTTTTGTGATACTTGCTACAGATGTTGTGCCATAGGTGAACTGAAAGTCTTCTATATTTACACCATAAACAACTTCACTAAAAACTACATTTACCTTAAATTCCTCATTCTTTGGTGTAACTGAAGGATTAGTAATAGATAAACTGGTAAGTGTTGGTTTTGTGATTGTGTTAACATCTATATCAATCTTGTCGTCGTCTGTGCTCGTTTGAAAAGGATTACTATCATCATCTATGATAGAGGTTGATAAAACTTTAAATGTATATGTGCCGTTTATATCATCAATCGGATTTATTGATACTCTAAAGTATCTACCAGAAAGTGTGCTTAAATCTGTTGTTGTATTTGGATTTGTATCATTGAAGTTAGAATCAGAGTGCACTGCAATTTTTGTGATATTTGCTACAGATGTTGAGCCATCCGTAAACTCAAAGTTACTTATGCCTACATTATTTACACTTTCACTAAATGTCACATCAACATCAAAAGTTGATGTTTGTGTGCCAGATGTAACAAGAGATATTGATTCAGTTTTTGGATG
>JABABE010000100.1 GCA_014238395.1 Candidatus Kaiserbacteria bacterium | reverse complement strand
GGTTGTCCTTCTTATTATCTTCTTCAACACAAAGATGAAGGAGAAGTTGATAAACTGATAAAGGCTTCCTCTGGAGGTAAGTCTAAACTAGGTTTACCTGAGATTATAATGCACTCAATAAAAACTGATCCTTTGGTAATAAAAAATGAGGTTTGCTTGTTTTTACAAAAGAAGAAGGTTCTTGAGCAATTCATTAAAGATGTCACTTGTTAATTTTCTTGGAAGAAAAGGCCAGCTCTCATAGTGGTCTTTTTTTATAAAAAATATATATAACAGAAAAGTAAATTTGCATAATATACACATAGAGAACTTCGCACAGTGTCGATTGTGCGACGTTGTTGTGAAATATAAACTAAAATTTAAAAAAGAATCGCAACTAAATTTTTATTAACAAAAAATGTTAATTCAAATTTAGTTGCAATAAAATAAGTGAATAATATTTATCCAAAAGTAGCACTCTCCCTAAGCATGAAAGGTTTTTCTCCTTTGGCTAGGGGACCAGTTTTTTCTACCTGCCAGAAACCATGAGAAATCAGGATACGACCCCTTTTCATTGCCGCTAAGACTTTCTCTTCAAATTTTTTTTTGTCGTCGTAGACGACTATAGTAGTTTTTCTTTTTTTCATGATAAATAGTAAATATACTTAAATTAGCATCTGCTAATAAAAATAAATTTTTAGATTGATTATTGTGCAGAGATATAAATATCTCTGTGTATATTATGTAATAAATAATGATTAACATCAAGGCAACTATAAAATAGAAATTTAATTCTATCTGTGTGTGGAAGGATAAAACTATGTATTTTTATGCAATATTTCTTGTGTAAATATTGATTGTGAGGTATAATTAAATATTACAAATAAGACTAATATATGATTATATTTACAAAATTAAACTTTAAGGTAGCAGTAATGATCGCTGTATTGATCTCCGTGTTTGGAACATTGCAAGTTTTCGCAGAGATCACACCAGAAACTGATCCAGAATTTTTTTATTGTCCCCCAATAGATGGCGTGGATAATTGTTATTTTAATCCTGGTGCACTCGTAACAATTACTAAAGAACCAGAAATTAATTTGAAAGAAAATGAAATATCAGTATCTTTCACACCAAAGTTTGATGGAAATTATAGTTTTATAAGTGATTTTGGTCATATTGATTGCCCTAATCTTAAGAGTCTTTCTGACACTCCTCTCGACGGTTTTGTACACAATGGTGAATCTGTTTCTCTTGTATTCACATCGGTTGATGCAAATAAATTTGAAGACATACATAAAGGGTGTAAGCTTAAATTTAAAGGAGATTCAGAAGATCCACACATACAAAAAGGCGGAATAATAGCAAATTTTATAGAACTGCATTTATCACCTGCTTCAATAGAAGAACTTAATGCTGATATAACGGTGGTAGAAGGTCCTATCATTTTTAATAACCTATTTACTGCTGGAATAGGAGTAATCATAAAATCTAAGAAAGACGGTATCTACAAAGTCAGAGGTAATGATTGTATTTTAGGTCCCAATGAGAGTATATCTACTTTAGCCAAGGATCAATATGGAGGCTTGGCCATAAAAGCAAAGCCTGGAGACGCACAGCTTGTAGTGTTTTATTACTCAAGTGGTGCTATAGAGGAAATAATAAATGTTAGAGAAAAATTAGATTGCGCATTTACATTTGAGTCTGATTACACTGTACAGACAATTTTTGAAGTAAAAGATTATTTTTCAAAATTTGATTTAATGGACATAGACATAGACAGTTTAGGTCCAGAAGATGTGAATTGTACGATTGTGGGAGGGGTTGAATCTTGTTTTCTTAAAAACCCCTTTCACATAGAAAACTTAACTGCTAGTATAGATCAAAATAATATAATTACAGTATCATTCGAGTCCCCAGATTCTACTTTTTTATATGGACTCCATAAGGCAAAAGCAAGAGGGTCCTCTCTTTCAGAATGTGATCAATTGCAACACGTATCTGGAGACTCAGTTAGTGGAATTATAAAAACAGGGGAGACAAAGTCCTTTTCTTTTACTTCGGAAAATTACAAAGAAAGGCCATATCTACGCAATGATTGTGCCATCACTTTCTTACATCCAAACCAGTCTTCTGTTTATACAGACTTATCAGACATACTAACCGATACAGCAACTACACCCAACTACGAACAAGCAAAACCTTTCACAATTCTCCAATCTCCAAGATGGGAAGGGAAATATGTCACTCTTTCATTCCGAGCAAATACTACTGTAGATTATGCTTTTAGTGGAAAAGGATGTCCTATAAATTTTGAAGATGTCAGAGCAGAAGGGACTGCACACAAAAACGAAAGAGTTGATTTGAAGGTTACTAGTAATAATTCAAACACAGATTCAATAAGACGTTGCGAACTGTTTTTCTTAATGGATGGTGTACGAAAACAAAG
>JABABE010000099.1 GCA_014238395.1 Candidatus Kaiserbacteria bacterium | reverse complement strand
TAGTTTTCTACTGTTTTTTGTGACCTGCCGAGTCCAACTTCCAAATATTCTAAAAATCTTTTTTTTAGGTTTTGTATCTCCATAATGTTTATATTATACAGTGTCGCAATAAATATTTTCTAGAGATACTTCCAAAAACTTCTTTGTTGTTGTATATTAGAGTATATGCTTACAAAAGAAGAAAAAAATGATTGCATAAAAAAATCTTGTAAAACCGACAAAGATACGGGTTCGTCTGAAGTACAAGTGACCCTTTTAACTAAACAAATACAAAAACTGAACGAACATTTAAAAACACACAGGAAAGACAAGCACTCACACAGAGGACTTGTTAACCTTTTATCAAAAAGGAAAAAATTTTTATACCACTCTAAAAAGACAAATGGTGACGGTTATCAAAAATTGTTGGAAATCAATTCTCTTCGAAAATAAACATTTTTATAAATTTAACAAAATAAATCGTGACAATAATAAAACATAAAAACCAAAAAGTTGGTGTTTTTATAGATACACAAAACCTATATCACAGTGCAAAGAATCTTTACGGTTCAAAAGTGAACTTCACAAAGCTGTTAACTGAAATAGTTTCAGACAGGATATTGATAAGAGCCATTGCTTATGTGATAAAAACAGAAACAAAAGAGGAGTCTAATTTCTTTGACGCTCTTGTAAAATCTGGAATAGAAACAAAGATAAAAGACCTTCAAACATTTTCAAGTGGTGCAAAAAAAGGAGACTGGGATGTTGGTATGGCAGTAGATGCCATAGGTCTTGCTTCTAAGATAGATGTCGCTGTGTTTGCTACCGGAGATGGGGACTTGATACCTGTGGTTGAATACTTAAAGTTGACTGGTTGTCAGGTAGAGATAGCAACCTTTAAGCAATCTTGTTCGTCAAACTTGATACAAACAGCTGACGACTTTTTAGATTTGTCTATGGAAAAAAGAAAATTTTTAATTAAATAATATGCAAGAAAAAAAATATTCAATAGATATAGACGGAAATACACTAGATGTTGTTTTTTCTGATTTAGCTATAAATGCAAATGGATCAGTAATGCTATCTGTTGGTAAAACAAAAATTTTAGTTACTGCTTGTATGTCAAATTCAGACTCTCACCTTCCTTATTTTCCATTGACAGTAGATTTTGAAGAAAGATTTTATTCTATTGGACGGATACTTGGTTCTCGCTTTATGAGAAGAGAAGGGAGACCGTCAACGAATGCAACACTTACATCAAGGATGACCGACCGAACAATCAGACCTCTTTTTCCAGATGGTTTTCATAGAGAAGTACAAATAGTCACAACTTGTTTGTCTCTCGGAGATTATGATACAGACTTCTTGTCTATTCTAGGTGCATCACTCGCATTGTCAGTTTCAGACATACCTTTTGCTGGACCTGTATCACCTGCGTCCCTTACCATTGACGGAGACTCCTTTGAATACCAAGGCATCAAAGAGGACGCTTCTAAGTTTATGTTTTGTGGTAGCAAATCCGGTATAACAATGATTGAGCAAGAGGGGCTTATAGACCACAAGCAATTTGTTTCTGCTGTTCGAAAAGCTGAAGACACAATAAAAAAACTGCATGACTTTCAAACAACGATTATAGCTGAACAAGGAAAGAAAAAAATCGAAGTGAAAATAAAAGACACCCCAAAAGAAATAGTAGACTTGTTTGAACAACAAATTAAAGAAAAGTTACAAAATGTCATAGGGACAGAAAAATCTATATATGACATAAAAGACGAGTGGAAAGAAGTAGCAGCAGAAAAGCTTGAAAATGAACTATTAGATCAAGCGATCAATTATTTCGAAAAGAAAGTAGAAACACTAGTCCATCAAAAAGCAGTCAAAGAAGGTGTTCGTGTTGATGGCAGAGGACTTGATCAAATAAGACAACTTAGTGCTAAAGCTGGTGGTCTTGTAGAGACTGTACACGGAACTGGGATTTTTTATAGAGGAGAAACACATGTATTAAGTGCCCTGACTCTAGGTGGTCCAGGCGACGCACTTATGTTAAACACACCAGAAGAACCAGAAAAAGAAAAGTTTTTTATGCATCACTATAATTTTCCACCGTTTGCATCAGGAGAAACTGGTAGGATAGGATCACCAAACAGAAGGATGATTGGGCACGGCGCTTTGGCAGAAAAAGCGATTGCAAAAATTCTCCCGAGCCAGTCTTCTTTTCCTTATACAATAAGAATTGTTTCGGAATGTTTGTCTTCAAACGGCTCTACGTCTATGGCATCTGTCTGCGCATCCTCTCTCGCTCTTATGGACGGTGGTGTGCCTATAAAAGAGCACGTTGCTGGTATCTCTATGGGTGTTATGACTCACGATGGTAAATATGTTGTTCTTACAGACATACAAGGTCCAGAGGATCATTACGGTGGAATGGATTTGAAGGTTGCCGGCACAAAAGACAAAATGACAGCAATACAAATGGACACTAAACTACAAAGTGTTCCATCAGATGTAATCATAGAAGCAGTAGAAAAAGCCAACACTGCAAAAAACACAGTTATCAAAACACTAGACTCTGAGATATCAGCACATAGAACCAATATCTCAAAAGACGCTCCTTCTATTATAAAAGTAAAGATAAGTCCAGACATGATTGGAAAAGTAATAGGTTCTGGTGGAGAAAGTATAAAGAAGATACAAGAAATATCTGGTGTAAGCGACATAAAGATAGAAGACGACGGATCTGTTTTTATAACAGGTAAACAGGATCAAACAGAAATAGCAAAAAAAATGATAGACGATATAGCACACGAGTTTAACGTTGGAGAAAATTATGAAGGTGAAGTATCATCTATAAAAGATTTTGGTGCTTTTGTTCGATTTTTTGGTGAAAGAGAAGGGCTTGTACATATTTCAGAGATGAGCAAAGATCATGTCACAAATGTTAGCGATTTAGTGAAAGTGGGTGACTCTGTTCCAGTAGTAATAAAAGAGATAAAAAAAGACGGGAAAATTTCCCTATCTATTAAGGACAGAAACCCAGAGTTTTTCTTGTAGTTATATAAACCGTCATATGGAAGAAAACAAAGAAAGCTTAAACAAAAAAAATGAGCAAAACCCTCTCAGCAGTATTCGTACTTTTGACAACGATCAAAAAAATATGAATCAAGAGGGGGCTAGTTTTGTTGCAAAGAAGGAAGCAAAAGAGATTCAAAGGAAGCAAGAGGAAGCAAAAGAGATTTTGATAGAAGAAAAAAAATTAAAAAAAGAAGAATTAGAGTTGTTAAAAAAAAACAAGGAACTTGAGGAAAAAGCCAAAGAAGTAAAAAAAGAACCTCAAACAGCTGCACCACTAGACCAAAGCACGATAGTGAAAACGGCTAAGCTTGAACAAGCTTGGAAAGATTTCTCCACGAGAAGGGGACAGTGGTTAGAAAAAGGAATAAAAGCAAGAGATATAAGGGATTTTCAAAAAGAATATTCCAAAAAAAATGTTTTAAATAAAATACTGCTATACAGTCTCATTGCTTTCTTTTTAGTAGGTGGTCTTTTCATATCCTCTGGCTATCTTTTTTATACAAAGATAGCTGTCAAAACAACGAAAGTGGAAGAAAAGACACCATCACGTTTTAATGCAGAAAAGACAATTAGCATAAATGCAACGATAGATATCGACCCTATCAGAAAAGTCATCGCAGAAGATCAAAAACTTGATTTGTTAACAGAGATAGTTCCTTACAAAATTATAAATGAGCAACCTGAACATATAAATATAAAAGAACTTTTTTCATCTTTTAAAACAAATATTCCAACACTGTTGCTTTCTTCTTTGTCGGGACAGTCTTTTTTGGGAACATTTCCAATAAAAAATAAAAATGGGTTTGTTTTTGTTTTGTATTTAAAAGACAATAGTTTTGCTGGAGCACAGTCTGGCGTTTTTGCTTGGGAAAGAATACTAATAACCGATATGCAGAAAATTTTTCCTGATTTATATCCAGGGAATCTTGTGGAATTTGAAAATATAGGCTTTTATACAAGCATAATAGACAACCAAACTACAAGAATTCTGGAAGATACAAATGGAGAAATAAGACTTTTATATTCCATAGTAAACACAAGGGCCTTAATTATAGCTACAAATAAAGAAGTTTTTATAGAAATATTAAACAGAGCAAGAGCAACGATAAAATAATCTTTGTGATAATATAGAAGTATGAAATCAGAACAAGAAGAAAAATTCAAAAAAATATTAATAGAAGAAGAAAAAATTGTTTCAAATCAATTAAAGAGTATTGCCGTTCAAAATTCATCAGACTTAAATGACTGGATTCCTAAAATAGATTTGGATTCAGACGGATTGGCAGGAGAAGGTGAGGATGCAGTGCAAACAACAATTTATCAAGAAAGAGTTGGTTTAGTTGCAGGACTTGAAACCAGATACAACAACATAAAAAAAGCATTAGATAGTATAAACAATGGAACTTATGGCGTTTGTTTATTATGTGGGAAAAAAATTGAGTTAGATAGGTTAAATGCAAATCCAGCAGCTAAAACCTGTAAAGAACATGTAGACAAAGAGGTTGATGTCATATAAAAATCAAATAGCAAGCAAAGACAATAAAAAATTCGCAAAAATTATAACAGCACAACCAGACGGACTGTCTGGAGAAAAAATAACAGTTGAAATAGATATATCCAGAGGAATTTATTCTTTTGTCATCATTGGTCTTGCTGACAAGTCTATAGAAGAATCTAGGGACAGAGTTACCTCGGCAATAAAACATTCTGGCTTTCCTTCTCCAAAAAGAAAAAATCAAAAAATCATAGTTTCTCTTGCTCCAGCAGACAAAAAAAAGGAAGGTTCTATGTTTGATGTTGCTATAGCTACAGCTTATCTACAAGCAAGCGGATTTGTCACAAATTCATTAAAAGACAAAGTTTTTATTGGGGAACTGTCTCTTGATGGACAAGTCAAATCAGTCAGAGGTCTTTTGTGTATTTTAAAATATTTAAAAAGTATTGGTTTAACTGAAGTATATGTACCAGCCCAAAACACAAAGGAAGCAAGTTTAATGGATGATATGGACATATACCCAGTTTCTTCATTATCTCAGTTGGCATCTCATTTAAACAACGAAATCCCTATTGAGAAGCTGGTACATTCTTTTAAGTCCACTGTTTCTGATCAATATACAGATGATATGCTATTTGAAGACATAAAAGGACAAGAGTTTGTAAAAAGGGCACTAACCATAGCGGCAGCAGGATCTCACAACATAATGTTGTACGGACCACCTGGCACAGGAAAAACCCTACTTGCAAAGGCGCTGCGGTCCATACTTCCACCTCTCACAAAACAAGAGATAGTAGAGACTACTTCTATATATTCGATTTCTGGAGAACTGTCTTCCTTTTCTCCTGTTTTGTTTCCACCTTTTCGCTCACCTCACCACACGTCATCTTATGTTTCTATAGTTGGTGGTGGTAAAGGAAAAATAAAACCTGGAGAGATATCTCTCGCAAACAATGGCGTTTTATTTTTAGATGAATTTCCAGAGTTTGACAGAAGAGTTATAGAATCACTTCGCGAACCTCTTGAAGAACATACAATCACAATTTCTCGTTCTGCAGGATCTGCGTCTTATCCCTGCTCTGTTATATTAGTAGCTGCACTCAACCCTTGTCCTTGTGGTAAAAAAGGAAGTAGTCAAGAATGTGTTTGCCTTCCAAATGTTTTAGCAAATTATCAAAAAAAGATAACTGGTCCGATAATGGATCGTATAGATATGTGGGTATTTGTAGACAGTGTAAACTACAAGACACTGGATCAAAAAAACAAAGAAGGTTCACAAACAAAAAAAGCTCGAGAAAGTATTTTAAACGCAAGGTTAATTCAGAAAGAAAGATTTCAAAAAGAAAATATTACAAAAAATGCAGAAATGTCCACAAGAGATATAGACAAGTACATAACACTACAAGATGATGTCAGAGAAATGTTACACACAGCATCACAAAACTTATCACTGTCTCCGAGAAGCTATCATCGTATATTAAAATGTGCGCGTACAATAGCTGATATCAGTCGCTCTAAAGAGATATTAAAAGAACATGTATTAGAAGCAATTCAATACAAAGAAAACAAGTTTAGTTAAGTTGCAAAGAAATATAAGTATAATATAAGATATATAAATAAAATGTACACTATAAAGCAATTCATAAACGGAGAAGGTAAATTTGGGCACATGTTTGAAGTGTTAATTCAGTTCCTTATATTGGGGTCACTTGTTATTTTAACGCTTGAGACGCTCCCATCTATTAGTGTTTCGCAAAAAATATTCTTAGAAAACATAGATACTATAATAGTTTTTATCTTTGTTATAGAGTATATACTCCGAGTGTACTCATCGAAAAAAAAGTTAAAATTTGTCTTTAGTATTTTTGGGCTCGCAGACCTTATTGCAATTTTGCCTGTACTACTCTTTTTTGGTTTTGATCTTCAGTTTGTAAGAATACTTAGATTCTTGCGTATATTTAGGTTAATCAAGCTTGCAAGATATAACAAAGCACTAAACAGAGTACAAAGAGCATTTTCAATTGCAAAAGAGGAATTGTTAATTTTTGTTACAACCATAACATCGTTGCTTTATTTTTCTGCTATTGGTATATATCAATTTGAACACGAAGCCCAGCCTGAGCAGTTTGGAACAATTTTTGATAGTTTCTGGTGGGCGATAGTCACCCTAACTACTGTCGGATACGGAGATGTTGTGCCGATTACACTCGGAGGAAGACTGTTTACAATGGCTTTCTTGCTTCTTGGTGTAGGTATGATAGCTGCTCCAACAGGTTTGATGGCATCTGCAGTGAGTCGTGCCCATGTCGAAGAAGAATCAAGAGAACTTAGTAAGACGGAATCTTAATTGTTTGTGAGTTTAAAAAAACATCGTCTGAGGGACGATTTTTCTTACCATATATTTCAAAAGCAAATGTTGTGTACAAAACAAACATAATTACAAAAAGCACAAAGACTGATACAACTTTTTTAAAATTTTGCTTGAAATAAAACACGGCAGCAACAGAATTTTTTTGATTATGCATATTAAAAAATATTTAACTTTTATATATTATACAATACAACTTTCGATATTACAACAAAACCAAAAAGGTGTATATAATCTTTATATATAAGAACTTATGGGAAAACACTTAGGACAACACTTACTCGTTTCAAAAAAAATTGCAGACAAAATAGTGGATACATCACTGCTTGATAATAATAAATGTGACTTTGTTTTAGAGATCGGTCCTGGTCGAGGTGCATTAACTGAAAAACTTTTAGAAAAATATAAAAAAGTGGTTTGTGTAGAAAAAGACAAAACTTTTTGTGAGTATCTAGAAAAAAAATTTGAAAATGAAATTGAAAAAAAGAAATTGATTTTATTCTCATCTGATATTAGAGATTTTAATCTTACAAAGTTTTTTGGGGAAGATGAAAAATATAAAGTGGTAGCAAACATACCGTACTACATCACAGGGAGTATAATAAAAGATTTTCTATCAAAAGAAAAAAAGCCAACTTCTATGACGCTCCTTGTGCAAAAAGAAGTTGCAGAACGAATAGCAAAAAGTAAAAAAGAATCCGTGCTATCTTTGTCTGTGAAATTTTTTGGTGCTCCTTTGTACATATGCACTGTTAAGAAAAATGTTTTTTCTCCTCAGCCAAAAGTTGTCTCTGCCATACTTCATATAAAAGACATAAAAGATCAAGAGAAAATATTTGAAAAATGTTTTTTTCAAATTATTAAAAAAGCTTTTTCTGCAAAAAGAAAAAAAATTTCTTCTCTTCTGGACAAAGAAACTTGCGATCTACTTGTATCTATCGGAGTTTCAAAAGACAAAAGAGCTGAAGATGTTGATATATCAGCTTGGGAAAACCTTACAAAAGAAAAAAACTAATTATTTACTTTGTGTGAAAAAGAGCACCGGGAAAGCAGGTAAAACAAACGGTGGGTAAGGAACTGCACACACTGGCAATGGTGTTGGCCAGGCTTTGCCTTTTATACTGTTGCTTGGTATTGGTGGTAAAAAGGGGTATATAGGTTTGAGTTGAATGTAAGTTGCAAAATAAGGTACAAAAGACTGTGTAACAGGTAGGTGTGACCAAAAAATAACACCATTTAGGCAATAGTATGTAAATGTAACTCTTCCTCCAAAATCTAAACCTGATAAAATCGCATTTGCTTTTTGGTCAAATGTAAAATGCGAAAATACAAAAAATGCGAAAATACTTGTTATAAATATGTATTTTTTACCCATATATGTTATTATATAGCATAAATAGATATATTCAAAATGTTTAGCAAATTTTATAATTTTATTATATTGCACAAACTTGTTATCTTTGTGTTTTTTGTTATATTCATATTTTCTTCCTTTGTTTTTGCTGTGGTTTATAAAAGATTTGAGAAAAAAGAAGACAACAGAGTCTTAATAATATCAGAAAACAAAGACACTGATAATGACGGCACTCCGGATTGGTTAGAAAGATTAATAGGTACCAGTGAAACAAACAGACACATCAAGCCAAATCAAATAGCGCTAAGGCAAGAAAGAAGATTTTTGGGTGCAGAGATAGCATCAAAGATAGAGTTTCAAGGTGGTGCCATAACAGCAGAAGGTAGTGAAGAATTGGCACAAATTGTTTCTGACAGCATATTGAAAGAACTGGACGAAGCTCTCCCGTCAATCAATGTATCTCTACGCCCATCAGCAATACTAGACATAAAATTATTTGAGAGACAACTTTTTTACGCACTTTCGCCTTTTTTAGATCCACAGACAAGTTTTTCAATTACATTACTTGATGCAATATCAGAAAACCCAACCAGTTCTGCTTCACTAGCAAAACTCGAATCCGTATGTACGCACCTTATAAACAACCTTCCAAACGAAGTTCCTACTGATTTAATTGATTTATATTCAAACTTTGTAAACAGGTTGTTTGGGATATGTGTGCCGCTACTACAATACGCAGACACAAAAAGCTCAAATGTACTAGTGCAGATCGTGTCAGCCCTTAATGGTGATCTGAGAAGTACTGCTGACGGCTCAATAACCCCACAGTCCATAAGCTGGCTATCTTATTACCTTACTGGAATTTTTGAAGCATTGGAAAAAGAAAACTAAATGTGGTATAATTATATTATGAGAAATCCCCAGATAAACAAAAAAACAGGAATAAAGACAAAATTATCACTATATTTCTTGATGTTTGTTTTCTTATTTTCCTATCTGACACAATCTTTGTCGTCACAAGGAGTAACTGTTACTGGGGCACCTGACAGCTTGGTTCCGACAACAGAATCAGAGGCTACAGCTACGGCAAAAGCACAAGAAATAGCACTCGGATATTTAACTTGTTTTCTTAATAAATCATCTGATGCAAAAAACCCAACTAGCGTTGTTCCATCGGATCTAGTTGAATGTATAAGAAGAATAAATGATAATTTAAAATTATCATTTTCTCAAGATTCTCCTGAAACAATCATTTCAGAAAATTCTGTTTTTTGTAATAGTTTGCCTGTGTTTGCTCCAGTTTCCCTTGTGACTACACCTCAAGCAGAAAAGGAAAAAGAAGAAAACAATAATCCTCCAGTGTACTCTGTTAAAGAACAAAGAAGAAGATCTACAGAAGAAGACAGTGTCGAAGACATAACACAACAAATAAATTCTTTGGTTTCAAATCCTGTATATGAAACAGGGTATCAAAAACTACACCTGTGTATGGCAATAGAAATAGACTCTGTTGGCTTTGTTATTTTAGCAAAATCCAAAACTCCAGAAGAGAGAGAAACAGACAGAAGATCTGGTTCAAAACTTTTGGGCAATGGAGATGATGGCACGGGTCCTTTTGGTGATGAAGGTCCAGGAAGTGGAGATGACAAAAAAGATCCTGTTTTAACAAAATTCGGTTTTGGACTATACAACGAAGAAGGAAATAACTATGATGTAATAGTTCAAAGAGGAAAGACAGAGTGTATAAACTACTTTTCTATCTCTGACACTGTTTCAGAAGATGTTAAAGAGTTTTGTAAAGAGAACATTATAAATGCCACTGGTGGCAGCATACTCTCTCCTTTGTCTACTAGTACCGTAGACCTCAATACCCAAAATACAACCGAAGATGTCGTGGATTCTACCCAACTGTTTGATGGGTTTAATTTTGCATCAGAAGAAGGTATTAGTGCAGATGAAGTAAAAAAAAGTTTATTAGTGAGCATAGGTGCAGGGCTTGCTTTTTGTGCTGGCTTACAAGTAGTTGAATATCTTTATGATTTAACTGGTTTCACATCTGTAGCATCAAAGGATGCTCAAAACAAAATAAGAACTTGTATAATAAACCCTTTGACAGAAGCAGTCAGGGAGCAGATAATCAATAAAATTTTTAAAGAGTATATAAACTACGCAAACAGTGGCTTTGATGGTGACACACTCCGTTTTGATAACTTAAGAGATTTTACAGCCGCCGCTCTTGATGACACAGCAGCTGCCTACTTCTCTAATGTTACAAACGCTGTATTTGGTGGTTGTGGGATATCTTTTCCAGGTTTATACTTATACTTGACTGCTCCAAGTGTTAGTGTAGCGGACATAAGCTGTTCACCATTTAAACTTTTACAAAATACCTACAGAGAAAGAGACAGAACAATAGACGAATGGAATGACCAACTATTAAACCCTGGCAAATACTCACTTGGTATACAAATCGATCTGTTAGAACAAGGAAAGCAAGCAGCTGTTAAAGTCACTACCGATTTTATAGGAAAATCAGAAGACAGTAAAAGACTTCCTAAGGCAAAAGACAAAGAATGTGTTAAAAATCTCATCAGAAAAAGAAACCAGCAAATAGTTAATCAGTCCACGGTAGTTGATGGCAACAGGGAGTCTCTTGATGGAGACAGAAAAGAAAAGCTTGAGAAAGATTTCAGAAAGGCCGGGAAAGGCAGTGTAGTTTCTACAGCAGAGGCGCTTGCAGAATGTGGCAAAGCTGCAAGTCCTGATGAACTTAAAAAACTTGAAGAAACTGTAGAAGAAGCTTCTTTTACTGAGTTGATAAGCAAAGACGAACTAAGAGACCTCCTTGGTAAGGCTGTTGGCGCAACACTGGTCGGTGCCTTACGAAAATACATAAGAGAAAAAGAAGGTATTGAGCCAGATGATTCGAAATCACCTGAGAATCCTTATACTTATGTGAGCCAAGACCCTTCACAAAGGATATTAGATACATACAACTCAAGTCTGAAAGCGTTGTGGCAACAAAATCTTGGTGCGCGAGAATTCTCTACACTGATCCAACTGATCGAGCTGCAAGAAGATGTAGCAAGGTTATTCCAATCATACTTTGTCACACTTGATACTCGTACATGTATCTTGCCAGGGTTATATGCAGACGGACTGGCTGACCCTGCAGATAGAAAGATAGATGATTATGTACAAAAGGAAGATCCTTACCAAATACAATGTACCACTAACGGATCTTATACTGGTGGTGCCTTTTGTTTTAATAAGACACCAGGGATCTATTACCGGACTCGTATAATTGATGATTTAACCAAACCAATTTTTGGCGACGAACCTAGTGCAAAAGTACTAAGCCAAGCATCTTCACACATATTTAGAAAAGATATTGGCGACCAATACTTTGATAAGCTTACAAGATGGTGTTTTAAAAATCAAACTGTTTCAACAGATATCTCCAACAATGTTCCTTTTGGAGGCAAACTTGGAAATAAAATCAAATTTGAAAACAAAGATTTTGCGTTACGTGCTTTTCAATCTAATGTAAATGGAGATTTTGATATAAGTACAGTGGGTACTATTGGACAATCAGCACACAGCACAAGAGAAAGCCATCTTGAAATTTTCAATGTTTTTAATTCATTCTTACTTTTAAACTCAAATGATACTTTAACTGGTTCTGAAAAAGACAGTCAATCAATGAGTCTAGTAAAACGAATATCAAAAGCGAACGCAGATCTCGTACTAGTGTTAAAAGAAAGCTCTATATCTATAATTAGCCAAGTATTAGAAGATACATTCGATATTCTAAAACACCAGAGAACAGCAGCTCAGCAGTTTGGAGCATCCATTGAATTCCGTGAGTGGTTGAAAAACGAAGACGGTGTGAACAAGTCCAGGTTGTTTGTAAAAGAGGACTCACTATACGGTGCAAGCAGAAATGAGAGATTCTTTGAGGCTGACAACTTGTTTAGAGAAGGGTCTGGTGAAGTTGATTCAACCTTTGGAGTTGATAAAAACATAGACTCATTTTCTGATTATTCAGACGACAGAGAGTTCTGTTCTTTCTACAAAGACAGTGCCATAGATATAAACGAAATCAGTATTATTACCGGACAAACACTCGGCACAAAAAAATACATACCGACAGATTGTGCTGTTGGGCATTTATCTAACTTGATAAAAAAAGGAGGAGCAGAAAATGATATAGAGAACTTTAACACTTATATGATAAATGCTATATCCAGACTTTTTGCTGTATACGCTGATGCAATAGTAAACAGTTATACATTTAAATCACAAAATTCAGATGTCCACAAAAATGGAAAGTTCCCATCAAACGGTATTTCAAATAGTTATGGTAGACACTACACTGAGGGTGCATATCACAGGGACCATTCTTACATATTAAAGCAGTTTGTAGACGACGCTGCTCTACTCGGTATATACATAGACCTCAACCCTGTTAACGATAAGTATAAAAACGTATACACAAAAGAAAAACTATCCAACATACAAAAGGCATTGGATAACAAGATAGAAAGCATAATAACTACTTCTGTGTTGAACTCTATATAATCTATATGAGAAAAATAAATTACAAAAAACACTACAACAACATACTTTGGTTTACATCAGCCAACTTGCTTGCATTTGTTTTTCTAATCCCTGTTATAGTTGATTTGTTTAGAGACGAATCAAGTGTGGCGTTTGGACTGGAAGAGGAAACTGAAGACGGAAAATTTGTTAGATGGTTATTTAAGGCACTTGGATTTTTTGTTAACCTTTTGAGAGAAATCTCTAGTTTTATACTCGATATGTCAGCTAGTATACTGGACTACTCTATAAATTTTGCAACCACTTTTATACTTAATAATATCCTAGGAAAAGACGGGGTGTATGAAGTGTGGTCAAGCGTTCGAGACATTGGGAACTTGCTTATTATACTTTTTCTAGGGCTGATTGCGGTGTCTCTTATAAGTGGTATCTTTGGGCAAGTCACAAAAAAATCTGTAGTGTGGATTCTTGGTGCGGCATTGCTAATAAACTTTAGTGGAGTCATAACCACTTTTGTATACACCACTGGTTCGGTTATCTCAAAAGGTTTCCTAACTAAATCAAAAGAATTAGTGATTTCTGGTAAAAAAACACGCTGTGCAGATGGTGTTGCAAAGTGTATATCAGCAGCTGTGGCAATCACATCATATGATGAATCAGGATATGAAGCTGAGTTATTAAAAAGAACAAACAAAGCAAGAGATGATCACAGAAAACAAGCAAACGCGTACTATGAGAAACTCGCAAAAGACAAAAGCCTGTCTTCTAAACAAATTGATTTACTTAAATCAGTTACATTTTTAGAGGAAACTTTGAGTTCCCTTCAAGATAAAGGTTTGCGCGATGATTACCTAGCTATTAATGAGAATGGCTCATTAGTCTACCCACAGTTTAATGAAAGGGCAGTGACAAATGAGTTTGATAAAAAGAGTCAAATAGACAGAAAAAGATTTGTTATTGGTCTAATTACATTTGTTTTAAACATAGTTCTTGTTGTTGCTTTTCTATATGCTGCCTTGTCACTGTTTTATGTTGGAGTTGGTATTGTTTTCTTGTACATCCTCTCTCCTATAGGACTTGTTTCGTTTATGATTACAAAGACAGGTATAAAATCTAGTATCATAGAAACCTTGAAAAATACCTGGTGG
>JABABE010000098.1 GCA_014238395.1 Candidatus Kaiserbacteria bacterium | reverse complement strand
TCTATACCCACATCACAAACAAAAGGTTGAAGGAGGTTCACAGCAAATTCCACAACCAAACAGATGTATAAACTAGTCTGGGATTATTTCAGTTCCTACACCGTCTTCGGTTGCTTTTGAAATATCAAACAAAGACACGACTTTTGCTTTTAATTTGTTTTCTCTCATTAAAGAGATCGCAGTGGAGTCTGCAAAGGAAAGGTTTTTCTCTAAAATTTCTGTTGTAGTTATCTTGTCGTATTTTTTTGCATCTTTTTCTTTGTTTGGGTCTTTGTCATAGATACCATCAACATTATTTTTAGTCATAATTATATAGTCTGAGTCCATTTCAAGCGCTCTCTGTACTACAGCTATATCTGTAGAAAAATATGGAAGTCCAATACCCCCAGAGAAAATCACAACAGATCCAGTGTCAAGTTTGTGTTTGATTCTGTTTGGTATATATGATTCTGCAATTTGCTCCATAGTCATAGAAACAGAAAGTATTGTTTTTATTCCGTTTGTTATGAAGAAATCTCTTAAAACTAAGCCATTTTGAGTAGTTGCCAGCATCCCCATATAATCAGCTGTAGTTCTTTTAATGTCAAGTTCTTTATAAATATTAGCACCTCTGAATATATTTCCACCACCTACTATTATCAATATCTCACATTTTTTGTCCTTAAGCTCTTTTATCTGATCTGATATTTTGGATAACATATCAAAATCATATCCCCCATCTCCGTTTCCAATTGCTTCTCCGGATATTTTAATTGTTATTCTCATTAAATAAATAATAACAATTTTTGAGACTATAGGCAACTTTTAAAAACATATTGAATTTGATTTTGCACAAAGTATCAGAAAAAGACTTGACAAACAGAATTATCTGTGCTACATTAAGAATAGAAAGCCTTATATTTATAAATCTTTCTACAGTATTTGTTAGTCGTGTTCTTATATTTCATATGGCTTTTTAGTCAACAAAAACAAAAGGAAATACAGTCACGGCGTACAAAGGAGCAGAATCTTCTAGATTCTGCTCCAGTAAACAAACCATTTAAAAAAAACTCTATTACAGGGTTTTTGTTATTATATAGGTATGAAAATAGTTTCGTGGAATGTAAATGGAATCCGTGCTGTGTACAACAAAGGTGCCTTGGATGATTTTATACAAAACCACAAACCAGATGCAATCTTTTTTCAAGAGATAAAAGCAAGCATAGAAAAAATACCAAAAGAACTTTTAAAATACAAATCATACGAATGTTTTTATCATCCCGCAGAAAGACCTGGTTACTCGGGTGTCGCTGTCTGGGTAAAGAGTAAAGATAAAAATAAAATTATTAAAAAAGGTATGAAAGGATTTACAGACAAGGAAGGAAGAGTGCTCTCTGTAGACATAGATAAAAACATAACTCTTGTCTCTGTGTATGTACCAAATGGAGGAAAGTCAGAAGAAGCATACAAAGAAAAAT
>JABABE010000097.1 GCA_014238395.1 Candidatus Kaiserbacteria bacterium | reverse complement strand
GTGGGATTATATTCATAAATATATGAGTGCAAAATAAAACCGATAATAAAAAAAGCAAACACGAAAGACTTAAACAATGTTTTTTAAGTGTTTCAAACAAAAAACATTAAGATTTAAAAAGTCCAAAAAACAAGAAAAAAGAACAAAACAGGCTTGAAAATTAATTTTTCTGTAAACATTCATTGATTAAAAAAACTGATAAATGAAACAGAAGAGTAAAAAATAGCATTTGTGATAGTTTGGTTGGTTTTGCTATAATATAGATATTATAAAATTAAAACATTTATCTATGAAATCTTTTTTACATCTGAAACGAAATACTTTTTTTGCAATACTGTTGACTGCAATCATATGTACTTTTGTTTTAGGATCAGTGAATGTTTTTTCTGCAACTCTTAGAAGAGTTTATATATCCTCTACAAATCAAATACCTACAACAGCTGAAGCTGGCGATACAATATATCTTATAGTTCAGACTCCAGAATCTTTTCAGACTGCTTCGTTTTTGTTTTCCATAGGTGGTGAATTCAAAGAACAGGAAGATTTGAACATAACCCATTATGAAATGCTAGATAGATTTACTTTGACTTATGATGTTACAGCTTTTGATAACGGTGAAGTAGAATTTTTGTTTCAAGGCATTGACGCTAATGGTGTTGATACTTATATAAACGAAACCACTGACGGTTCGATAGTTGCTGTCGGATATATACCAACAGTCCCAACTCCAGAGCTACGTCTTTCGTATTCAATAGACCTTGATGCTGAAGATGATACAGGCTTAGTAGGAGATGGGAAAACTGCACAAAAAGAAGATTTGACTTTTAGCGGATATTCACTTCCAGAATCAACTGTACGACTTTTATACAAAGGGCAAGACCCAAATAGAAACGATGTCTGGACTGCGTTTGGACTTACTCCTAATGTCGCAACCGCTGTAGCAGACTCAACAGGTAGTTGGACTATACCAAACATAACATTCAACGATCACGCAGCATCATATGTAGAAGAAATCGGAATAAGAGTAACACCTGTAGGAGAAACAGTATTTATAAATCCAGAGGAAACAGCAACAATAGATTTTTCTATCCAAGATTCAATTTATTCAATAGAACTTGATTCTGAAGATGACACAGGTACCTTAGGAGACAATGTGACCTTACAACAAGACAATTTAACTTTTAATGGAACAAGCGTTCCAGCGGCAACTGTGCAACTGTTTTACTACAACGGATCTATATGGACAGCAGGTAACACTACTCCAAAACCAGCAACAGATATAGCGGATGAGGATGGACAATGGTCTATTGACATTTCTTTCAATGATATATCAGCAGATTCTGTAGAAAGAATCGGAATACGTACCACAGAAGTTGATGGTACTGTTACAAATCCGTACAAAAAATACAGTCCTTCTTCAACTGACTTTAAAATAAACAAAAGTATACTAAGTGTTCCAAATATCCAAGGTTTTGCCTCAAGTGTAATTCCTGAATTAAATCAGATTGCTGTATCTGCAACAGGTACTACTAATGGTTTTGTTACAAATTATGCTGCAAATGAAATTGATATCATGATCAATCTAAATGATTCAACTAATCATGTTTTAAGTTCTCTAGAATTAGAAGGATTTGCTCCTGGTGTTTTGTCTTCTACTGACTCAAATATTACTAAAATTAAATTTCAAGATTGGAGTTCAGACACTGAAGCACAAGAAGCAGGAAAAGTTTTCTTTGATGCGGATGCTTTAGTTATAAGGTCAGCAGAAGCAGATACTTTATTAAGTACAAGAGTTACAAGGTGGTCATTATTATTAAATGAAAATTCAGAAATATCTGTCCAAGCTTCATTGGAAACTGATACAGATTTGTTTTTGTACAGAACACTTTCAACTAATAGTTTTGACGGGGCAATAGACGGTACTGTGGGTAACGATGTTTCTGAAGTTCATTTTTTTGATGAAAATGATAACCACATACACACTGAAACAGTCTTTCAAAATAGTTGGTCTTTTGATTTAGAGAACCTGATTACTACAGTAGGATTACAAGAGTCTTATACTTTGCAATTAAAACATAAAGATATATATGGAAATCTTTCAGATGATGTTTCTGAGATAACTTTTGTTGTTGATGTTATTGCGCCTAGTGTAGAGTATTATGAAAAACTTTCAGATGATCTTTTTATGATTCGGATGTCTGAGGATTTGTTTAATATAGCTTACAAGGAGACTGCGGACACAGGATTTTCTGTATCTGACTTAAATGGACTGAATATTTATGATCCTATTGCCATATCTATATTAGAAGACACAATCCTTCTATTTTTTCCAGAAAACACATCTTTACCTGAAGAAGGTGTTGTCTCTTATATACAAACAAATGACATAGAAATCAAAGACTTATCTGGTAATATTTACACCCAAGATTCTACTCAACAATATATAAATAACACAAAAGGAGCTAATGTTTTACTAGGAAAACTAAATTACCTAAGAAATATTTATAGTCCGTTCAACTTCAGTGAGGAACCTAAGGTGGATGTTTTAATAGAAGTAAACAATCTATCTGAAGTAGATTTGATATTAAAAGCAAATAATATATCAGATCACAAACTTCTAGAAAATCTTGATGTTATTTTTGCTAAGATAGATGAATCTACATTAAATACATTAAATTCATCTGAGTATGTTGATATGGTTTTTGAAAACAAAGAAAACCAAACAAATCAAACTACAGTGGCAACAGATTTGAACAAAAACATAAGTGGTTTAACTTCTTTCATAAATAATTCAAATTATCAGGGTGAAGGAACAGTAGTGGCTGTTATAGACAGTGGTGTTGTAAACAGTAGCTCTGTTCTTACTCCAATTATATCTAGTACAGGTTTGTCTGTTCCTAGGATTGCTTATGAATCCTGTCATACATTTGAAACTAATTTTGGCACTATATCGGGACATATTGTTGCTGAAATAGTAGACAATATTACATTTGTTGATTATGTTAAAAAATTTGAAAAGTTTGGATTTTTAGGTTATTTGGTTAGGACCATAATAACTCCTGTAGTTAAGTTTCCTGGTGATTTAACCAGAGGTGTTATTGCTAAAGCAGTTGATGAGGCACTTTACCAATTAGGAATCAAACCTATTGAGGGACTGTGTGATTCTCCTTGTACTTACGGAGATGATTGTGAACATGGAACTGGAGTTGCCAGTATAGTTTCTGGTAAAATTGATACGGTTAATAAGTACCATCCTGTTGCTCCAAGATCTCAAATCGCATCATTTAAGGTAAGCAGTAAAGTCACGAGTTCTTTATCTTGTGATCGGACTGGAACATGCCCAACATTTTTACTTGATGTTCCTGTTTTAGAAGCTATTAATGATATAATAGAGCAAAAGAAAAATGGGTTAAACATTGTTGCGGCTAATTTAAGCTTGGGCTCTATGACAGATGGAAAGACAAGTGTGTGTAGGGTCATACCTTATTCGGTAAAAGTATCTATTAAAATTTTAAATGATGTGTTTAGAATTTCCATACCAACTGAATTACTTGGCATAGTAAATAGAAATGTTTACAGAAATGGACTAAAAAAGTTATATAATGCAAATGTAATTCCTGTACTTGCATCAGGCAATGATTATTTCATAGACAGAATTAATTCACCTGCTTGTGCTTTTTTGAACAACGTGGTTGTGGGAAGTTTGCACAAACCTCTTTCTGATGGCATAACAGACCATTCTAACATTAATGAAGAAATTGATTTTGTTGCTCCAGGATATCAAGTAAGGGTTATTGATAAAGATGGAAATTATGATGATGTTGGTGGTACTTCTTCTGCAGCACCTTATATAGCAGGCTCTTTCGCTATTTTGAGATCAAGATATCCAGATGCTTCAATAAATCAACTGATTAATAGATTGAAGTCTCATTCTGTATTTTTTTCTGATACCAGATCAGGCGCTGTGCATACATCTCCAATATTTCCGTATCCATATAACCCTGCTGGAGCAGCTGAGGGTCCGATATCTAATATTGTAGTCGCTGATTCTGCGGGAGACATTTTGACTTTTAACACAAGTACTAAAATGTATGAGACAGATGAGGATGAGATTATGGTTTTTATTAAAGCTGATTCAAATCTAGCAAAAATAACAGTTGAAAATGAACACTATAACAGATTAAATACCATAGAAGACATCACTACATCACACCAGACCGAACCGTATATATTAGTGGATACAATTCCTTTAAAAAGCGCATATGTAAATCTAACAGAAGTGTTTACAGTTCAAGTTGAAGCTTTAGATACATTGTCTTCAAATCCAAATGACTTTGTTAAGTACACAAACGAAATAATTAAAATCAATAAAACTAATCCGTTTACACTACTAGAATCAGATGAACATACAACATACCCTCTAGATGACTATGTACTTTCAAAAAATGAAATAGAAGGGGAAGAAAAAGAACTACTTAGTTTTGCAAGTGGGACAGATACGGATGATTATAGATATGCACTAACGCACCCTGGTAATTGTCATGCCGATGGGCGAGATCCTGATGGAATATCTCCTCTTACTTTTACTAAAGAAAAGGGGATGCTTACAACGAAAGACCCTTTTTTTAAGGACATAGCTATTTCAGAAACTGTCTTGTGTGTAAAGATAGATAATTTTTATAGGCCTATAAATTTTGATATTTATATACAATTGGAGTTTAAAAATGAAATTAAAAAATTTACCACAGATAACTCAGTTGTATTAAAATTCCAACCAAACGTAACAGGAAAATTTAGTTTTTCGGGTGGTTGTGCAAATGCTGATGGCAATTATTCTATAGATGCTGGAGTTACAAAGGAAATAATAATTATTGACTCAGAAGTAGGTGCAAGTGAATTAAAAGCTGTAGAGTATATTTGTGAAATAACAATAGCTTCAAAAAACAAAGTGGATGAAAAAAGTTTTGCTGTACCGACTTTTGCGGTACTACGGCCTATAGTTGTTGGGGCAGTGGGAAAATATGATAACGGATATCCTAATGGAGCTGTATATGTTTTTGAATTTGATAGCGCTAGTAACAAGTGGGATGCTAAAACAAAAATATCTGGTGGTACAACAAATAATAATCCAAGTATAAGCCAACAGTTAAAAATACCAGAGGATTTTAATAAGAGATTTGGTTACTCTTTGGGTATAAATAGTAACACATTAGCTGTGGGAGCTACTGGGGTTGATAAAGATCAAGCAATTAAAACATCGCAAGGAGCTGTAATATTTTTTGAAAAAAATGGTAGTGATTGGGAACAAGCACCACTGTTAAGTTCAGTTGCAATTGACACAAAAGACTCTAATAAAAAAACAAATATAAATACAAATAATGAGGATGAATTTGGCAGAGCAATAAACTATGATGGCGAAGATCTTATTGTAGGAGCAACATATGTCAATAAATATTCGGACGGGGATGGTTATAGTAAAGGGTTAGTATATAATCTTAAAAAAGACTCAAGCGGAGCGTGGTCTAAAACCTTTAAAATATCAGATAACAAAGGAGGGGATGGAAAACTAGATGTTGATTTAGATGATTATGATTATTTTGGCAGATCCGTGTCATCCTCAGGTAATCTTCTTTTTGTCGGAGCACCTGGAGACGATGACGGAGGTGCAGCCAGAGGTGCGGTACACAGAATTTCTAGAGAAGATTCAAATGCAAACTGGGGTGATGACTATGTCGGTAAGTTCTCATATGAAGATTTTAAGAGCATAGGTTTGGAATTAAATGATTATGACTATTTTGGAACCTCTGTGTCATACTCAGATTCAACTCAAACGGTTGTTGTTGGAGCACCTGGAGATGATGATGGAGGTACAGACAGAGGCGCCGTATATATTTTTGAAATTCACCCAGATGGAACATTTAGGTATAAATATATTAAAATCTCAGACAATGGAGGAGGAACTAGAAAACTAGATGTTGATTTGGATAATTATGATGAGTTTGGTAAATCAGTTAGTTTAAATAAAGACTATTTGCTTATTGGGGCAACCGGGGATGATGATGGAGGGTCTAACAAAGGAGCAGTATACATTTTTGAAAAAGACTCAGATGGGAACTGGTTTAAAAGTTTTAAAATATCAGACAATGATTCAGTGCAAGATATAAACAACAAAGTTAATGGATTCAATGCTATAGATATTAATTTAGAGGAGTTTGGTTACTTTGGAATTGATGTTGAGGTTTTTCAATACGATTAAAGCTCTGTAAAAACAATTTAAATTAAAAATTCTATTTTAGTTTTAGTTAAAAACACTAAAAGTAAAATTTATACCAGTTAGTTATTAATTTATAAATAGTCGCACAAGCTACATTGTGCGGCTTGTAGATATAGAAAATAAGTTAAATGAAAATTATAAGGTTTATTCTACTAAAATATTAATGATATTTTTATTCCAACAACTCCATATTTTTCTTCCTCTTCTGTTGAGTAGAAGTTGTATATATCTTGCAGCAGGTTATCCTTTGAATCTCCACCAAAATCTTTTACTGAATGAGCTTCAAAAAGATTATAAAAAGATTGGTGGATATGCAAATCTTTAATTTTCTCTTTTAGTTTTTCTTCGCCACAAGAAAATTCTATCTGATCATTGATTTTTAAAGACTTTCTTTTTCCATCATATAATCTAGATTCCATTGTCTTATCTCCACTCTTTATTTTTTCAAAATATGGTTTTTGTAATTTCATTTTATGTATAGTCATAATGTGTTGATTTTAATACTGTTGTAATATAAAAAATTTGGCTAAATTTTTGGAATAAATAATCTAATGATTAATATCCATATTAAATTAACGGTGCGGGTAGAGAGAATCGAACTCTCGTTCTCCGCTTGGAAGGCGGACGTTCTACCACTAAACTATACCCGCAGAACTATAGTTATAGTAACAGATATGAAGACTTGTTGTACATTTTCCAGAGTATTCAAGTTATGAGCAAAAGCGATGCAGAATATAAAAATTAATGTTATAATTATCTACAGTAAGAGAGATTGCCACCGCGAAGGCAATTTTTCTTTTTTCAAATTATCAGATAAAAAAATAAATGTATGGATTTAAAAGAACTAAAGGTCGCAGTAAAACAACTGTCAGAAAAGAAAAAAATAGATGAAGAAGTCTTGTTTGAAATGATAGAGTCTGTTTTTGCTGCTGCTTATAAAAAAGGGTATGCAAAGGTTAGTCAGATTATAAAAGCTAGGTTCAATAGAGACACTGGAGACCTGTCTTTTTTTCAAGTGAAAGAAGCTTTGACAGATGAAGACATTATGGAAAAAGGAGAAGAGAGAGTGGACGAGGATGACAAGAGAGTTGTCTTTAATCCAGAGAGACACATAAAACTTGAGGATGCAAAACTGGTCCAATCAAACATACAAAGAGGGGAAGAAATATTTTTTCCGCTCAACACAAAATCTGAATTTAGTCGAATAGCGGCTCAGTCTGCTGCGCAAATGCTTTCGAAAAGTTTGAGAGAGGCAGAAAAAGAGCTTGTGATGAAGACTCTAAAAGGGAGAGAGGGAGAAATAGTTTCTGGTATCGTACAAAGGTTTGAGAGAGGGGCTATTTTTGTAAATATAGAAAACACAATTGCAAAAATACCATATGAAGAAAAAATCCCAGGAGAGCGATTTAGAGAAGGTGAATCCATACGAGCCCTAATAACATCTATAGATGAAAGAACAAGAACTGGTAATTTTGTAACTCTTTCAAGGGGTTCCTCTGATTTTGTAATAAAACTCTTTGCTTTGAATTCTCCAGAGCTAGCGGAAGGAAAGATAAAAATAGAAAAAATAGCACGGATACCAGGGCAACGAACTAAAATAGCTGTTTTGACAAATGATGAAGCAACAGACCCAATAGGATCCCTTGTTGGCCCTCGGGGTGTGAGAGTGTTGGCTGTTCGAGGTGAGCTTAATGGTGGTCGTGAATATATAGACATAATGGAATACACGTCAGATATAAATTTGTTTGTTGAAGAAGCTATATCACCTATAAAAATCACATCTGTTGAGTATAACGAAAAAGACAATAACGCAGTAGTCACAATCTTAGATGAAGACGCTTCATTTGTTTTTGAGAGAGGAGGTCAAAATGTATTACTTGTTGCAGAGCTTGTTGGAGTGAACCTAGAAATAAAAAATATGTCCGATGAACTGCTGATAACTATAAAAGATGGAGTACTAGAAAAACACGTGGATGAAAGTAGGTTTATGCCTGAGAGGAGAGAATATACAGAAGAAAAAGACAATCTATCAGAATCAAGCGATACAGAAAAAAACAGTACAGAAGACGAGTCTACAGAGATTAAAGAGGAGGAGGTGTCTACAGAAGACGAAAAAGATGAGTCAGAGGAATCAGAGAAAGAAGGTGAAGTCTCAAGTGAAGCACAAAAATAAAAGCTGTATATATAATAAAACACGGCTAAAATAGACTATAAAATTAGACTTGATGTGGAGTTTTAAAAATATGATAATATAAGGTATATGCATTTTATGCACGACATAGAGAGTGGTACTGAGGATTCAATGAATGTTATCATTGAGATTCCAGCAGGATCAAAAAACAAATATGAAATAAATAAAGAGACTGGGCTTATAATGCTGGACAGAGCTATGCACACAGCTCAGGATTATCCAACAGATTATGGATTCGTACCTCAAACATTCTATGATGATGGTGATGCACTTGATGTTATAGTGCTTTCAACATTTCCACTTTGCCAAGGGGTTTTAGTAAAAGTCAGACCGGTAGGGGTAATTTATTTAACAGATGATGGGGACGCAGATGACAAAATCTTAGGAGTACCAACAAACGACCCAAGATGGGATCATATTAAAGATGTTGGAGACATAAACCAGCACACATTAAAAACAATACAACATTTTTTTGAGACATACAAAGGTTTGCAAAACAAAATTGTTAAGATTGGGAAAATAGGAGGAGCAAAAGAGGCGAAAGAGGCTTTCCACTACTCAAAAAAAATGTACAAAGAAAAATTTGGAAAATAAACTATAATATGCTTACTTTTAAAATATTAAAAAAATACCACGTCATCCTGTCAATTTTTGCTTTGTTTACAGTCTTTGTCACATCCTCGACAGAAGCTGCAATATTGTCATCAGGGAGGCTGGCACAAAAAAATGAAGCGACTCCATCAGGTATAGACGTAAAAGAATTTTTGCAAAACACTGTTCAAGAGATAAATACAACAATATCAACAACAGGTTTGAAATATATTGGTGTTTTTTCTAAAGAAGAAATTGAAACTTTAGAAGCGAAATTGCAAGAATATACAAGAATATTGGCAAAAAGGATTTATCAAAACAAAGTATTGCTCTCTTCGATAGAAGATATTACAAATAAAAATATACCGCTAAAGGAAAAAGATTATTTTTTAAATTTTCACAAAGAAATAACAGACCAAACAGATTCGCTGAATGATATTTTTATATCAAAAAATATATATAAAATGTTGCTTGAAAATCGAAAAGGGCAACTGGAAAAAAACAGTAAACAAAATCAAGTCTTCATAGAGACTAAGTTACAACTTTCTGCACTTGTTTCTACAATTTTTTCCTTCAAAGAAAACATTTTAGCAAAATACATAAAACTGAAATCTAAAAATAATAATTATTAATAATCATAGTCTTGTCTAACATGGAAGAATCACAAGAAACCCCGCAAAAAATAAGGCACCACGGCTCAACAGTTGCAAATGTAATCATTTTGGTTATTTTACTTGTAGCTGGGTTTTATGGGTTTGTTTTTATTTTTGAAAGGCGAATTGTAGTTGACCAGCAAAATATACTTGATAAACAAGGCTTATATTTATTTAATGAACTAAAAGAAGAAAACGGTGAGTCTAGGTTGTTATTGCAAACAGAAAATGAAAACTTCACAGAAGAGGACATAAATGAGCTCATAGAAAAAATAATAAAAGATGATAAAATAACAACTGAGGAGGTTCGAGCGTTGGCAGAGGATATAGGAATATAATATGGAAAATTTTAAAATAGAAAAACAAAACAAAGGGTTAATAGAAATAAAAGGTGAGATTTCTTCTTCCGAGATAGAAAAGAATAAGGTTGATGCTGCAAAAACAATATCACGCAGCGATAGTTTTGATGGTTTCAGAGAAGGGAAAGCACCTTATGATTTAGTTGAAAAAAAATATGGTGAACTTGCGATAATTACAGAAGCAGCAAAAGGGTTGATTTTAGAAAAACTTCCAGAATTTTTTGCTAAAAACAAAATAGTTCCAATTGACAGACCTCATATACAAATAGACAGCGTCGCCTCAAAAACACCCGCAAAATTTACCGTAAAACTTGAATCTATGGCTGCTGTAGATTTACCTGATATTAGAACTCTACTAGGAGATATTGAAAAACCAGAAAACCCAAAGGAAACAACTGATGGTGAAGTTGAAAACATAATCTCAGATGTAAAGAAAAATATTTTCCGAGAGGAAAATAAAGGGAAAGAAATACCAAAAGATGAAAGCTCTCTGCCAGATTTAAGCTTAGATGTGATACAAAAAATATATCCATCTGCTACTTCTGTAGAAAATTTTAAAGAATTAGTAAAAACAGCAGTTTTTCAAGAAAAACAAACACAAAATAAATACAAACTCAGAAATGAAATAATAGAAAAGTTATTATCAGGTGTCACTTATGATGTTCCAAAAGTATTTGTAGACAGAGAGACAGAGAATGGTTTGGAGATGTTTAAACAAGATGCAAAAAGGTTAAATACTACAATAGAAGATTACAAAAAAGATAAAAATATATCAGAAGAAGAGTTTATGGAAACATTAAGAGCGGAAGCAGAAAAACGAGCAAAGACACAAATAATTTTTAATTTTATTGCTGGTGAAAATAAGATTTATCCAGATGAAAAGTCTGTAGAGATGCAGGTCACCCAACTCCAGGAAAGATACAAAAACACAACAAAACAACATTTAGAAGCATATGTACATACATCACTCACAAATGAAAAAGTCTTTGAGTACCTTGAAAAAGCAGCACTCGGAGTAGACGAGGATTTGAAGGTATAATGTCTTTAAAAAATATGATAATATAATAAGGTAATGCAAAATATAATACCAATGGTCGTAGACAAAACCACAGATGGAGAGAGATCTTATGATATCTTCTCTAGGTTACTTGAGGACCGTATTGTCTTTTTATCTGGACCAATAGACAACCACTCAGCAAATACGATAATAGCACAATTCTTGTTTTTAGCGTCTAAAAAACCAAAAAGTGAAATATCACTATATATTAACTCGTGTGGAGGAGAAGTAAACGCTGCTATGGCTATACTTGATACAATGAATCACATAAAATGTGATGTAAAAACTGTTTGTGTTGGTCAGGCTGCTTCTGCCGCTGCTGTAATACTGTCTTGTGGTGCAAAAGGAAAAAGATTTGCATTAAGAAATGCGGAGATTATGGTTCACCAACCACACGGAGGTGTTGAGGGACAAACTACCGATGTTGCAATAGCTGCAAAAAGAATGGAAAACATAAAAAAAACTTTTAATAAAATCTTGTCAGCAAACACAGGAAAAAAAATAGATGAAATAAACGCAGCTGTTGAGAGAGATTTTTTTATGACAGCAGAGGAAGCAAAAAAGTTTGGAATTATAGACATGGTTCAAAAATAACTGATTTTTGTATACTTTTTTAGGTATACTTGAAAAAAGCTTATTTTACTTGACTAAACACAGCATAATGACATATACTCTATGAATTGGGGGCAAAACAGCTTCCTGAATTTATTAATCTTAATTTAAATAAACAAAACATGAATAAAATGTCTCTAGTTGAATTAGTACACGAAGAATTAGGTGGAACAAAAGTACAAGCGGAAAGAGTGGTAGAAAAGATTTTTTCTACTATTGTTGAAGCTGTATCTAAAAAAGAAGAGGTTTCTATCACTGGTTTTGGAATATTTTCTGCAAAAGAGAGAGCTGCAAGAAAAGGCCGAAATCCAGCTACCGGAGAAACTATACAAATTAAGGCAACTTGTGTGCCAAAATTTAGAGCTTCTAAATCTTTCAAGGACGCTGTTAAATAAGCAATCTAGCTTATATAGTAATATTAAAAGCCCGACATTGTGTCGGGCTTTTGATATAATATCTTTAATATGAAAAAGATAAGCCAAATTTTTATTTTTTGCAATTGGAAAACATATTTTTTATCTACAAAAAATGCAATCAG
>JABABE010000096.1 GCA_014238395.1 Candidatus Kaiserbacteria bacterium | reverse complement strand
CGTTCGTCTAGAAGATGATTTTTACATAATAATTGATCCTGTATCCAAAAAATGCCGTTTTCATACTCGTGTTTTGATGGATCTTTGGAAAAAACGTGTGTGATTTGAATGACATTTTATCAATTTACTCCTGATTTGATGTCTAAAGAAGATCTAGAATCCATAACATGTGGCAGATCTGATCTAATATCTGATATTCTTACAAAATTCAAGACCGTTTCATCAACCAATTTACCTGTTCATGTATTGCTAGTAGGTCAAAGAGGGATCGGAAAAACGCACACACTATTGACAATACTTCATGCGCTTGAAAAACAAGGAGGTTTTAAAACCGTACGCTTATCTGAAGAAGAGTATTCTGTCACAAGTGTCAATGATTTTTTGAAAAGAATTCTTGAAGAGCTTCATATAGAATTTGATGTGGATGATATTGAATCTAAAGCATTATCTGAATTTACTAGATTAAAACAGCAAAAACAATTCCCAGTCATTTTTGTAGACAATTTGCAGATGCTCTTTAAACAAATACATGATCTTCCAAAATTGAGATCGTTATTACAAGAGCATAATCCTTTTTGCATAATGGGATCTGCCTTGAGTATATTTAAAGAAATTGAATCATATGATGAACCATTTTATAATTTTTTAGATGTAAAATTTTTAAAAGGATTCACAGTAAAAGAAATTACTGAATTAATCAAAAAAAGATTGAACATTGTAAAAAATGATAAATTATTGACAGATTTGCGTGAAAATATACATAGAATTGAAGGTTTACATATTCTTACTGGGGGGAATCCTCGACTGATTCATTATTTATGTGAAATAATAATACAAAAAAATTCCCTTATGGATTTGGAATCTAATATTATAAGTTTACTTGATCGACTTACGCCATTTTATCAAATGCGTATGGAAAAATTATCTATAACACACAGGAAAATTGTTGATACATTATCTAGAGAAGATGGTCCAATCTCACCTACAAGTTTAGCAAAAATAATGCAATCCGATAGATCATCTGTAATAACACAATTGAGAAGGTTAGAATTGGATGGCGTTGTAGAAACTATAAAATTTAAAAATAAAAAAGAAACTTT
>JABABE010000095.1 GCA_014238395.1 Candidatus Kaiserbacteria bacterium | reverse complement strand
CTTTAAAAGCACTTTCAATATCCTCCATTTCCTTTTTTGTTATTGATAAAGCTGGAACTCCTACACCATCTATCAAAACAGGATTATCTATAATAAACATACCGCCAGGGTTCAATTTGTTTGTTACCGCTTTGCATAATCTTGTTTTGTTATCTAAGAAAGCAAGAGAATTTTGTAAAACTATCAAGTCAAAGCATTCGTTTACTCTTTTGACAAAAGAATCTATGTCATTCATGTCAACTTTATAAAGAGTCGCATCTTTAACTTTATCTCGTGCAGACTTAATCCCATGTTCTGAGAAATCTACTCCATACACCATATACCCTTCTTCATATAATCGTAGTAACAAATCCCCATTACCACAACAGATATCTAGAGCCTTCTTGTTTTCCGTTTTATTGCTATTAGGCATGTTTATCTGAGCATAACTCGCTTTTTTTAATACTTCATCCCAGTGCTCATTGATTTTGTGTAGATTTGTTTTCACTAATATAATTGTATCAAAATTAGGATAAAAGTTAGCATGTTTTACTGTTTCTCGTTTATAAAAGACAATTGATTTAATGGTAAAATTAAAATATGAAGAGTAATATATGTCTTATTGGTATGAGTGGAGTAGGGAAAACTTCTTTTGGAAAACTAATTGCAAAAAACCTTAATTTTGATTTTATAGACATCGATAAAAAAATCCAAGAAAACCATCCAGATTGGAAGCTCATCGCTACCGAAGATACAGAAAGATTTAAAAAAGAAGAAAAAAAGACTTCAATGTCTCTCCCATTTGATTTAAAACGCACAATCATTTCTCCGGGAGGAAGTGTGGTATATGATGACGAAGTTATGAACCATTTTAAAAAAATTGCGATTGTTATATATCTTAAAAGTTCTGCAAAAGCATTATTAAAAAAGATAAATGATCCATCAGCAAGAGGGATTGTTGGACTAAAGACAAAAACATTTGCAGAGATTTTAGAAGAGAGGCATCCTTTGTATTTAAAATATGCAGATGAGGTGTTTCCTGTAGGAGAAGAAACAGAAGTTGAAGAAGTAGAAGAAAAACTTGAAAGACTTATTATAGATTTACTGCATTATTAAGACTGGAAATAGTTTTTGGTAATATATACTACTAACAGTATGAAGTTATTGTTAACAAACGAAAAAATCAAGAAAAATATATCAAGAGTTGCAAAAAACATTATAGATGAATACAAAGAAGAAATAAAAAATTTAACAATACTTACAGTATTAGACGGTGCGACTTGGTTTTCAGTTTATCTGACACAAGAATTAAACGAGCCTAGTATTATAATTGAAAACATAAAAGCAAAAAGTTACGAAAAGACAAAATCCACAGGAACCGTAACACTGTCAGACCCACCTTCCAAAGAATTCATAGACGGGAGGCATATCATAGTTGCAGACGATATATATGACACAGGCACCACATCAAAAAGAATTAAAAAATATTTAGAAGAAAATTATTCTCCAAAGTCAGTAAATTTTGTCTTTATGCTTAACAAAAGTCCACTTGAGCAATCAAATGAGTTAAAAAACATTGCTTGCAGTATAGGTCAAAAATTTGTTGTAGGGTTTGGGCTAGATTATGAAGGTAAGCTTAGAGGATTAAAAGATGTATATATTATGGAATCTCCAGACACTGAAGATATAGAAAACATAAAACTAGATTCTGAGGTAGAGTAGCCTACTGTTCTTGCCGTCTCAAAATTCCACTATACAAACGAATCACTGATGCCCCAAACACAAAAACCCATACCAAAAACAGCAGACTTGCAAATATCAGATGCACTTTTAATAAGAATAAAATGAATAGCAAAGCAAATGCTGTGTATATTGAAAAATTGAAATCTCTCTTGATGATCATATGCATTATGTCAGCTACAGTTACAACCAAGTAGACAAAGGACATCGCAAACAAACCTAAGAATGCAAACAACACTGTCACCCCGACAAACCAATTTACAATAGACAACAGCACAATAACAGGGACAAGCAAGGCGAGAGACAAAACACCAAACCCAACAGACCTAGCAGGGTGATTCCTAAGCACACCAAAAAGTGACCATCGGTCTTTGTTATTAAAAACAAAACCTACAAGTAGTCCAAAGGCTATAAGAGAAAGGATTTTAACAAAAACTATCAAAGCGTTTTCTGTGCTTTTGTCTTGACCGTACTTGTGTTTTTTTATTTCTTCATCAAAAGCAGTTGTTTCACCTATATAGGCACCTTTTGATATTTTTTTGTTTTTGCCTTTTATAGTAAGCTTCCCTCCTATCTTAGCTGTATCTGTGACTGTAATATTGTTTCCTATAAAAACTAAGTTTCCTTGTGTCTCACCAGAAAAAACAAGATCTTTTCCTATAAAAACAAAGTCCTCTTCAATGAACGAATCTTTTTCTACATAAGTAGAGTCGTTTAAGGTTATAAAAGACCCATAGACAGCCGAGGACAAAACCACCTTGTCCGCTATCACTTTTACATCATTTAATATATCTTCTTTTATGGTTATAAGGCTTCCAAGTGCAAACAAATTACCTTTCAGTTTCTTGTCTATTATCAGATTGTTACTGATGGAAAAAAGATCCTCTCCTATAAATTTTTTTTCACTTAAAACAATGTCATCTGATATTGTGTAGTGGTCGTTACCAATGTTTATTTTGAATGAATCATTTTTTCCTGTGTGTCTGCCTTTGTCTTCTTTTGAGGTGATGAAAAATATTGGTGAGACAAAAATCAAAACTGTTATTACAAAAAAACCTATTCTGTTTGCTTTGTTATTCATATTCATTATATTTTTATATGTATTATACAATACAAAAAAACTCCCGAAGGAGTTCTTTTGTATTGCTACAATAAATTATAGCTGTATTCATATACTACATAAAACCTTTTATTTAGTAAATGTGAATTCTGTGGGAAAAGCGATAAAACGCATATAGAAAAGGTTTTGTGCTGTGGAAAATGTAGTATATGATAGATATATGAAAGTACTTGCCATAGAAACAAGTTGTGACGAGACAGCTATATGTATAGCCGAATCAAATGGAAATAAAGAAGATTTGATAAAAGTAAAGATACTTGGCAACTCGCTAATATCTCAAGTTAACGAACATGCAAAGTATGGAGGTGTCTACCCCACACTTGCTGTCAGAGAACACAAAAAAAACCTCTGCCCTGTTTTGTTTGATGTACTACAATCTGCAGGAATGTTTAAAAAAGAAAAAAACAATTCATCGATAACTAATGTAGAGAAATATTTATCAAGAGAGAAAGAACTTCTCTTTGATTTTAAAAAAGAAATTACAAATATAAAGCCACCGCAAATAGACGCCATCGCTGTAACAAACGGTCCTGGTCTTGAACCAGCTTTATGGGTGGGAATAAATTTCGCTCGCAGTCTATCAGACTACTGGGATGTCCCGTTGTTTGGTATTAACCATATGAAAGGACACATTATATCAGCTCTTTTTTCAGACGGTGCTATCAGTTCACCTAGCTTTCCGTCTCTTTCTGTACTTGTCTCTGGTGGTCACTCAGAACTTGTCTATTCAAAAGATCCTCACTCGTATGAAATCATAGGAGAGACAAGAGATGATGCTCTAGGAGAAGCATATGACAAGGTCGGTCGAATACTGGGATTGCCGTTTCCTGGTGGTTTTGAGGTTGCGTGTCGAGCAGAAACAGCAAGAAAGAGGGGTTTGTCTCCTGTTAGTTTTACAGTGCCAATGCTGCTGAGTAACGACTTAAATTTGTCCTTTTCTGGCTTAAAAACAGCTGTAAAAAGACACGTTGATGGATTTGACGGGAAAACACTGGATGAAGACCACATATGCACGATATCAAGGGGTTTTGAAGAGGCGGCGGTGAGTTCTGTAATAAATAAAGTAAAAAAAGCTCTTCAAAAATATGATGTTTCAAGTATTATTTTGGGCGGTGGAGTGAGTGCCAACACATATTTACAAAACACCCTGAAAGAAACAGTTTTAAAATGTGATCCAGATGGAAACAAAAAAACATACATACCTCAAAAGGACCTGTCGACAGATAATGCCATAATGATAGCTTTGGCACACATCTGGGATGGCAAAAGAGCACCGGCCTCAGCAGAGTCTATGAAAGCAGAGTCTACCCTCTCCTTAGACGAAACGCTTAACACATAATTCACAAATCGGTTTGTAAATATTATGTTGTATAATGTACATATGAAAAGAAAAAAAGATAAAAAAATTTTCGGAGATTTTTTTGAAAAAATGAAAGACCGACTTATGCGTGGTAGAAAAGATTATTATGAAGAAGATGAATACGAGTACGAAGATGAGGATATGGAAGACTACGAACACGAAGATCAGACAGATGATGACGAATATATAGAGGAGGAGGATCAAGATGTATACGAAGAAGAAGACACACGAGATGACGAAAGGATGACGGACATTGAAGAGTCGACATTAAAGATTGATTTGATAGAAAACGGCGATTCAATTGAACTCATAGCTCCTGTACCAGGTATAGACCCTGATGAGGTTGATATATCAATAACTCACAACAACATAACCATTTCAACTGAAAAGTGTCTTGAAGAAAGAGATCAAACTGATTCTTACATTGTAAACGAAGTTTTCTGTGGATACCTAAAAAGAAGCATTGACCTTCCAGAAGAAATAGAAGTCGATCAATCTGAAGCAGGAATAAAGAGAGGTGTACTAAAGATAACTATGCCTAAAATAAACAAAGAAAAGAAAAGAAAACTACAGATTAAAAAGAAGAGTTAATAATATTATTGTGCTTGGAGTGAGACTCGAACTCACGACCCCTCGCTCTTCAAGCGAATGCTCTAACCAACTGAGCTACCCAAGCTTATTGTCCTAATGATTTTGTTTGATCTTCTTGTTTTGGTAAAAAGTTTTCTACAAACTCCTGCGCCCTATCAATTAAAGATAACTTCTCTTCTACATTAGATCTTACGTTAGTAAGCTTTTCTGTGATTTTTATGTACGTAGAGTAAACAAAATATACTACAGCTCCCAAAATAATAAGTTTTATTAAAAACTTTAACCTCTTTGCTCTTGCTGAAGAAACTAACATTTTATGATTACTTTCAACTAGCTCTCTAATTTCATCCAACTCTTTTCTGCTGTCTTTTTCTTCTTTTTTTAAAAACATATATTTCTGTTTACAGGTTTATTATATAACAAAAGTTATTTTTTTTATACTGCCTCCCCAGAAGGAATCGAACCTTCATCTGACCCTTAGGAGGGGTCTGTTCTATCCGTTGAACTACAGGGAGATTTTGTATCGGTGTGTTATTTTATATCGAAAATCTCTTTCAATCTTTCTTCTTCAAAACCAATGATCATTTCTCCATCTATAAAAGTAACCGGCACTCCTAGTTGGTTGCTTCTTTCTACAAGCTCTTTTCTCCTCTCAGAGTCTGAAAGGACATTGTATTCTATGAATTTGATTTTGTTAAATGTGAAGAAATCTTTTATTTCTTTGCAAAAGTGGCATGTTGGTGATGTATATATCTCTACTTTTTTTTCCATGCCCTATTATACACTATTCTCTATCTAGCACATCAAAACTTTCAAGTTCAGGAGAAAAGACATCGTCTTTGTTATAATCTGTTTTCAGGTTCTTTAATTTTACTACAAACTCACCTTCATCTCCCTCAACCAAAACAAGACGCCTAAACCTTTCTTCTTTGAACGAGCCTTTTTTCCTCACACCTTTGAGTTCGTCTACTATTATCTTCCTTTGTTCAAAATCATCCTCTTTATTAGAAAAATACTTGTGAGAGCTTTTGAAATCTCTTATTGTTTTAGGTAAACCAATGATTGTAGCTACAAAAAACAAAGCAGCCACTGGAAAAAAAATCAATACAGGAAATATACTAAATTTTCTTTTTTTCATATATAATAATATTATATGAAAAAAAGAACATCCAAAATTATTCTTGCTATTATAAGTTTTATATTGATTTTAAGTTTAGTTTTTTCTAACCTCTATTTTCTAGTAGATAACACTGCTGCTTAAGAATTATTCCCTTTCATAACCTTTAAGAACACAGACTGAGGCACCTTCACTGTACCTATGTTTTTCATTTTTTTCTTTCCTTTCTTTTGTTTCTCCTTTAGTTTCATTTTTCTTGTCACATCACCCCCATATAGTTTTGCTGTTACATCTTTTTTCATAGCAGAAATAGTTTTCGAAGCTATTATTTTTCCATCACCTTTCACTTGGATTTTTATTTGAAACATCTGTTTTGGCAAATGTTTAAAGATAGATTCCGCTAATTTTTTTGCTTCTATTGCAGAATTGTTTTTTGATACAATTTTTGCAAATGCTGGAAACGGCTCCTCACCTATAAGCACATCTAACCTGGTTATGTGTGCTTCTCTGTATTCAATCCTTTTATATGAAAAAGAAGCGTGACCAGAAGTGTCGTTTTTTAAATTATCGAAAAACCCCCTCATCATTTCTCTTAGTGGCATTTCTGCGTTTACAAGCAGTCGATCGTTTGAAAACTGATTGGTGTTTAACATAAACCCCTCATGTGAATTCAATGACTGGACCACATTTCCCAGTTTTGATTCTGGTGTTATTATCTCCAATGAGACCCAAGGTTCTTTTATTTCTAAATAGTCATTTTTTTCTGGTAAAAGAGATGGATTGGATACAAAGACCGTCTTCCCGTCTTTTCTTACTACTTGATAATCAGTACTCGGTGAGGTGACTATAATCTCTGTTTCAAAATCTCTTTTTATTTGCTCAGTTATTATCTCAAGATGAAGCATACCTAAAAATCCACACCTAAACCCTTTACCTAAAACAGTAGACCTCTCCTCCTCAAAGAACAAAGATGCATCTCGTAAGTGCAGTTCCTTAAGTGCGCGCGATAGGTTATTAAACTCATCTCCCTCTTGCGGAAAGACAGATGCCCAAACAACAGACTCTAGTTTTTTGTATCCAGAGAGTGCCTCAGATTTATCAAGACTTGAAACAACTGTGTCTCCAACAATAGCAAAACCAGGCTCCTTTACGCCAGTAACTATGTAACCAATAGACCCACAGACAAGTTCCTCTGATTTTTGCATATCTGGTTTAAAATAACCAACTTCTTTCACTTGAATTTTTTTATCTACACCAACGAAAAGACACGAATCACCGGCTTTTACTTTTCCGTCAAACATCCTTGTATGTGCTATCACGCCAGTGTGAGCTGAATAAGAAAAATCAAAAATCAATCCTTTTGTTTTTGTATTTTCTTCTGTCTTTGCCCCTGGTATTCTTTTTATAATTTCATCAAGCAAGTTTTCTACACCTTCTCCGGTTTTCCCTGAAGTTTTTAATATGTCTTCTTTTTTACATCCGAGCAGATCCACTATTTCTTTTGAAATGTCTTCTATTCTAGAGTGGTCAAAGTCAATTTTCGAGAGAACTGGAATTATCGCCAGTCCAACATCCCTTGCTTCTTGTAATACAGAGAAGGTTTGAGCCTCAACACCTTGTGTAGAATCAATCAGAAGAACCACGCCTTCAACAGCTCTTAATGCTCGTGATACTTCATAAGAAAAATCCGTGTGTCCTGGTGTATCTATCAAATTTAATATATGATTTTTGTATTCTATCTGCACCGGCTGCATCTTTATAGTTATACCTCTTTCTCTTTCTAGGTCCATTTGATCAAGCAGTTGTTCTTGCATCTGTCTCTTAGAGATTGTGTTTGTTATTTCAAGCATACGATCAGCAAGTGTTGATTTGCCGTGATCTACGTGTGCAATTATGGAAAAATTTCTTACTTTCATATTATTTTTATTTTTTTAATTTTAGAAATGATTGAGTTTCTAAAGCTAAAATATTCTTTATTCTTAAACAAATGAAGTGTAGCACCCCACAACACTAATCCACAAATTCCAGATAACAAACCGTGTGCGAGTGCACTTAATATCGTAGATGAGGAGATCGGCAAATAGAGCAATGATATGTATACACCAACACCAAACAAGATGGTCGCCAGTATATTTTCTAATAGAGATTTAAAATATGTTTTTAATTTTATATGTAATATGTGATGTATCAAGAAAAGAGATAAAAAGAAAATAACAAGATCAGTGAAGGTTATAGCAAGGGATATTGATAAAATCTCGTTGTTTTGGATACTTGGTACATCAAAAAAATTAGTGATAAAAAATTTAATGTCTGAATTAGATTTGAATAGGTTTAAAAACAAAACAGATGATGTGATTACGAATATAAACTTTGTTAGAGAAATTAAAAATGGTACTAGTGTTTTTTTGGCTGCAAAAAAAGCTCTAATGATAATAGTGGTTATGCTTTGTGTAACGATTGCCGGAACCAATATTCCAAAAGCAGCAGATGTCAATTTTAGATTTTCAAGTCCGAACGATCCTGTGGAGCCTATGATTACTTTTATTATTTGAAACCTTAGCAAGAAAAAGACTACGGCTGTAGGTATGGCTAGTAGAAAAACATTTTTCAAAACCAGAGTTAATAATTTTATAAACTCATCATACCTTTCACTAGAGAAATGTTTTGAAAGTAATGGAAACGATGCGACAGAATAACTTATCCCTATGACTATAAGTGGCACTTTTGACACACCGTCTGCAAGTGAGAAGACAGTAATAGAACCTACCCCGATCGATGACATGATCCCTAGGATAATTACCGCACTTAGTGCCTCAAATGAGATTGATAAGCTTCTTGGAAAAGAGTGTTTTATCACATTCAAAATATCTCTGCCAGACCCTTCCCCTGTTGATAATTTTGGTATTAGTTTTTCTTTTACTATTGGCGGTATTTGTAATGCAAAATGCAAAAATGCCCCAAATATGACACCAAAAACAAGCGCATATGGACCAAAAAACAGATATCCGAAAACACCCATCAATATACCAGCATTGTATACAATTGGTGAGAGTGCGTATGATAAGAATTTATGTTTTGACTGAACTATAGATAAAAGAAAAGTAGACACAGCAAGCAAGATGACTTGAAGTAAAAACAGTCTAGAAAAAGAGATGAGAGTTTTCAATGCCTCTCCCTCAAAAGAAAAAAGTTTTTCTGTTAAATACGGCAATATTGTAAAGGTTATAGTGGAGATTAAAATCAAAATTATTATAAACACGGTAAAACACGAATCCATAAATTTTTTAAGGGATTCTTTTGATTCATTTTCTTTGTCAGAAAAAAATGGAAGTATGGCAAAAATGGATATAAAAGATGTAGAGAACAAAAATATAAAATCTGGTATCTTGAACGCAGCAAAATAAATATCCAGAGTTTCCCCTGCCCCAATAAAATGGGCAAGCAGTCTATTTCTAATCAGACCTAGTACTGCAGATACGAGTGCAGTAGAACCTATTAGGTATGCAATGATATTTGGGTTATCGTGTTTTCTATTTAACAGTTCTATTATTTTCTTTCTCATTTTTATTTTATGCCTCAATCTGTAAGCCGGATTCTGTACTTAAAAAGCGGTAATTATTCATCTGGGATGTTTGTTGCCAAACACCTCGTGCGGCACTCCCAACCTGCCATAAAAGACAAGCGGGTACGGCCTTGCACTCAGGTAGGAATTTTGCCGTTTCACTTTGTGTGTTGCCACACAAACTAACCCAACTAGGGGCTCTCTCACTTCTCAGTTTGAGCGTCTCTGCTCGCATCCCTCACCTTGCGGTGGACGGGCGTTACCCGCTACCATGCTCCCGATTACTCGGGGAGTGTCCGGACTTTCCTCATTTAAAAAATGCAATTACCCGACAGAGGCATAATATAAGATTACCACCCAATTATCAGCCAGTCAAAGTTTTTTATCTCTTTTGTGTTTACTGATATGAATGATATCTTTGAATTGACTTATTTAAAATTTAAATTCGCTTCCTGTCTTAATCCCTATTCTTTCGCTTGTGCCACTGTCAAACTCTAGAACATATTTAGATTTTTTATGATCTCCAAACACTTTAGGAAAAGTATTTGGCTCAACTTCTCTTTCTATGTGCACCACCCTCTTATTTTCATCCAACCACACTATATCAATAGACAAATGCATATCTTTCATCCAAAATCCATTATAAGTATTATCGGCAAACACAAAAAGCATCGCGTGATTTTTTGGAAAAGTTTTCCTTCCAGATAATCCAAGCATCTTTCTTTTTGTGGTGTTTGCAGTCTCAGTAGCAAACCTATGTTTCCCAAACACAATCACAGAGTCCGTGTTCCATTCTCCTTTGTCCGTAGCAGTCTTTTCTTTGTATTGTATTTGTTTTGTATTTTCTATGACTTTTTTTGGTTTGTGTTCTGATTTACCGTCTGCTATATTTCCTTGGATGCTAAATGTAACTCCTCCAACTAAAACAAAAACCAAGAAGATTTTTTGGAAAATATTCATTATTCTTTTTTAAAATCAAGAGCAACAGAATTTATACAAAATCTTTTTTTCGTTGGTTGGTCTACAGCATCATCAAAAACATGTCCCAAGTGAGCATCGCATTTGTCACATCTGACTTCGGTCCTATGTGCAGAATGCGAATCATCTGGCACAAGTTTTACTGAGTTTGGTTTATATGCATCGTAAAAACTTGGCCATCCGCTGCCAGAATCAAACTTTGTTTTTGAATCGAATAATTCTTCTCCGCAAACCATACATTTAAACATGCCGTTTTCTTTTGTACTGTTATGTTTGCCTGTAAACGGAGGCTCTGTTCCAGCATTTTGTGTCACATCATATGCTGTGTCCCCTATTCTTCTTCTTAAATCTTCCTTTGTTTCTTTTTTGTGGTCCATATTTTATTAGTTATTTTTCTTCTGTATATAGTCCTGGTGGTATTCTTCTGCATCATAAAACTCCTTTACTTTTGTTATCTCTGTGACGATTTCAATCCCTTTTTCTTCCTCTATTTTATTTTTTACATTTGTTGCTATATTCTTTTGTTCTTCATCAATATAAAAAATAGCCGATCTATATTGACTGCCCACATCAAACCCCTGCCTGTCTTTTGTAGATGGGTTATGTATTTGAAAGAAAAAATCTACTAGTTTTTCATAGCTGACAACATCTATTTCATATGTCACCTCTACCGCTTCTGCGTGTGCAGTTGTGCCACTGCAAACACTTTCATATGTTGGGTTATCCGTAGTACCGCCTGTATATCCTGACTTTACATCAATAACTCCTGGTATTTTACTAAACTTGTCTTCAACTCCCCAAAAACATCCAGCTGCGAAAATTGCTTTTTTGTTTTCTTTCATACATTATTTTTTACCTCCGTATTTTAAATCAAAAGATAATATGTTTGAAGAAATGTCAGTGCTTAAAAAGGCATTTGTACCAGGGGTCCTTACTCCTCCACTAGTGAGCCCTGTGTCTATAAGATTAAAAAAATGTTTGAATTCATTCGGCTTGTATTTTTCACCTCTCTTGGTATATAGCGGATATGATTTAATGATTGCTATTGTGTCTTCTGATTTTGATACTTTATATACTATAGAAATAGTTGCATCTTCTGGTGAATTGTCCAGAAAGATTGAAGTTTTTTCTCCAGCAGATAATTCATCAAGCCTTATAACTTGATACAGTCTTTTGTTTTGTTTTTTTAATTTCTCAACTGCACTTATGAAGTTGTCAGGATTTCCGAGCAACGGTAAGTCAGAAAAATCCTCTGGGAAAGTTTTTCCTAGAAAATTTAGACTGATGTCAGTGCCGTGCACCAAGAGAACTCCTCCGTACACAGACCTGTCTTGTGATGCATTTGATATAGTCACTTCAAATGAATCAGATACTTTTGTGTATAAATAAAAACCAGCACCAAAAATAACACAAAATATTAAACCAAGAATAATTAACAATGTTTTATTCATTAATACCATTATACAACATTTTGTCTAAATTGTTGTCTATTTGTTGAGTAGATGCATAGCATTTGCTAAAAATACTATTACTATTACAACATCAAGTAAATACCAAAGATTTTCTGAAATCAAGCCAAACCTGCTAGATATAAAAACAAACACAGCAACAAGTATTGCCATTAATAAAGATATAACTCCAAGAGTTTTAAAGTTTTGCATACATATCTATTTTAGCATAAAATAAGATTATGCGTTCGTAGCTCAATTGGTAGAGCACTCGTCTTATACACGAGCGGTTCCTGGTTCAAGTCCAGGCGGACGCACATAGAAATATAATATATATGGCGCTTTCAAACAAAACAATAAAAGAAGAAATAGCTAAAGGAAACATTGTTATATCACCGTACGAAGAATCTAACCTAAACACATCAAGTTATGATGTCCGTCTCGGAGAATATTATTTTAGAGAAAACAAACTAAACGACAAACTCTTCTATAATTTTTATGACAAAGAGCAAGTAAAAAGTCTTTGGGGTGAACCTATAAAGGCTGTTGCTGCAAAAGAACTTTTTGACACAACCCCATCTGGAATATATGAAAGTGAAAAAATTATTTTAATAAATCCAGGCGAAACTATTCTAGGACACACAGATGAATTCATAGGTGGGAAAAACCATATAACCACAATGATGAAGGCAAGGTCGTCTCTCGGTAGAAACTTTATTCAAGTGTGTAAATGTGCTGGGTGGGGTGATGTAGGTTTTACAAACAGATGGGCAATGGAAATTTCAAACTCATCACAAGAGCACACCATAGCTCTTGTCGTCGGAAGAAGGATAGCTCAGATAATCTTTTTTGATACAGGAGAGATAGAAGGCATCGACTACACAGGATCTGGGAAATATCAAACAACAGATGATATGAAAAAACTTAAAAAAGAATGGAACCCATACTCACTCATTCCAAAAACCTACAATGACAAGGAATCTAGAAAATAAGATAGATATAGAAACCGGGTGGAAAAACGCACTAAAAAGCACATTTGATTCGATGTGCTTTTTATCACTTATGAGAGGTGTCAAAAAAGAATACTTGAAAAAAGAAGTTTGTCCAGAATTTAAAAATATTTTTAGAGCATTCGATCTGTGCCCATTTAGTAAAGTAAAAATAGTTATTTTGGGACAAGATCCGTATCACAACAAAGGACAAGCAGACGGGCTTTCCTTTTCTGTTCCTTTGGGTACCTCACTCCCTCCTTCTCTCAAAAACATATACAAAGAAATATCAAGTGACTGTGGCATAGAAAACAAAACATCTGGAGATTTGTCAGTTCTGGCAAAACAAGGAGTCTTACTTTTAAACTCTATACTCACAGTAAGAGCTCACTCACCGGCATCTCATCGAGATCTGGGATGGGAGGGATTTACAGATGAAGTTTTAAAAACACTTTCTGACAAAAAAAATAATGTTGTTTTTATGTTGTGGGGTAATTATGCAAAAAATAAAAAGAGTTTGATAGATAAAGACAAGCACTTAGTTTTAGAAGCAGCACATCCATCACCTTTTTCTGCATACGGTGGATTTTTTGGATGCAAACATTTCAGTAAATCAAACAAATATCTAAAAGCAAATAAAAAAACCACTATAAAGTGGTAAACCAAAAAAATATTCTATAGGTTTATTCCTTGTGGTGTATGTCGTGATGATTTTTTAAAACAACTCCGTTTTCTTTTAAGAGTTTCTCGTACTCTTCCCTTTCAAGAGTTTCTACTTCGAGCAGCGTCTTAACAAGTACATCCATAGCTTTTCTGTGACCCTTTAGTATCTTTTTTGCATTTTTGTAACAGTCATTTATGATCTTGTTTACCTCCTTGTCTATGAGTTTTTCCATCTCTTCTGAGTGTATCTCTCTTCCAGCTCCAAAACCTACAAACTGAGACCTGCGAAGTACAAGCGGGCCGATGCTTTTAGTCATGCCCCATTTGGTAACCATGCTTAATGCTATGTCTGACACTGTATCTAGATCTGAGCTAGGTCCTGTGCTTATATCGCCAAACACCAGCTCTTCTGCCACATATCCTCCCAGAGCCATCGTTATGTTGTCTATGTATTCTTGTTTAGTTTTCAGCTTTCTTTCTTTATCCGGCATAGAGAGCACATATCCACCAGCGACACCCCGAGGAACGATTGTTATTTTTTGGACTGGATCTGAGTATGAAAGAACTGACCCAAGTAAAGCGTGTCCTGCCTCGTGGTACGCTATCACCTTTTTTTCTTCTGCTGTGATAACAGAACTCTTTCTTTCTGGTCCCATCAAAACTTTCTCTATAGAATTCAAAAGATCTTGTTGTGAAACTCTTTCCCGGTTTTTTCGTACAGCAAGTATAGCTGCTTCGTTTATAACAGACTCTAGGTCAGCACCAGAGAGACCTGGTGTCCTGCGGGCAATCACATCAAAATCAACGCCTTCCTCAAACTTCTTCCCTCTTGCGTGCACTTCTAATATTTTTTTCCTTCCTTTTATGTCTGGATTTATGACCACTACCTTACGATCAAATCTTCCTGGTCTAAGAAGTGCTCGGTCTAATATGTCTGACCTGTTTGTCGCTGCTATCACTATTACTTTGTCCTTTTGTTCAAATCCATCCATCTCAACTAATATCTGGTTGAGCGCCTGTTCTCTTTCATCGTTACCTCCGCCCATACCACCACCTCTTGTTCTTCCGACAGCGTCTATCTCGTCTATAAAAATAATAGATGGGGAGTGTTTTTTTGCTACAGCAAACAAATCACGGACTCGAGATGCTCCGACACCTACAAACATTTCTACAAACTCAGATGCAGCGATAGAAAAGAAAGGTACGGACGCTTCTCCTGATACCGCTCTTGCCAAAAGGGTTTTACCTGTTCCTGGTGGACCAGTTAGGATAATGCCTTTTGGTATTTTAGCTCCTATTTTAAAGTATTTTTCCGGTGCCTTCAAAAAATCAACGAATTCTACCAGCTCTTCTTTTGCCTCGTCTGCTCCTGCGACATCTGCAAATGTGATTCTTTTTTCTTTGTCATCTGGAGAGATAAATCTAGCTTTTGATTTTCCAAAGTTAAAAGCCTGCATACCAACACCTTTTGCCTGTCTTGTGATAAACCATATAAAGACAAGCAGTATAAATATAGGGAACAGAAACGGTAGTACTAACTTTACCCAGTGTGCAAATCCAGTTTCTCTTTCCACCCTATAATCTACGCTAGATATCACTTCTGGTGTAACTCCAAAACGAGATAAAGTCTCGTCAAAGTCAGATGAGGCTGACTTTCTGACAATAACCTCTGTCGTGTCTTTGTATATTATATTTACATCTACACCTTTTACGATTATTTTTTCTATCTCTCCGTTTTGTATTGACTCTGCTATTTTTGAGATTGAAGGATTTTCTAATATCCTTTCTTTGTTTTTTTCTGTTTCCGAAAAAACCAAGATCAAAATACCGAAGGCGACAACAGACCATAAAAAAATTCGGATTAAATTTATTATTGGTTTTTCTTTTTTGGTTTTTGTCTTTCCCTTTCTTTTAGTCTTTTGTGGTTTTTTCATTTTATGCTTGATATGTTAGATTATACACTGATAGGGCTTATGATACAAAGAATAAAAAATCCAACTTTCGGTCTTGATTACATGCACAAATATAGTGCTGGAGTAGAACTCTTGGGAAATGAGGTAAAAAGTATTAGAGCAGGACAATGTTCCCTGCGCGGGTCTTCGTGTGTGGTTCGTGGCGGTGAAATGTTCTTACTTGGTGTTGACATACCTCCATATCAAAAAGCAAACACTTCAAAAGACTATGACCCATTTCGTGCAAGAAGACTTCTTTTAAATAAAAAAGAAATAAGAGAACTTGCAGGTTATGATGCTCGTAGTGACTTGGTGATAATACCCCTTGAAGTGTATAATAAAGGTAGAGCGATAAAAGTAACTATCGCGGTTGCAAAAAAACTTAAAAAGCACGACAAAAGAGAAAAGATCAAAGAGAGAGAGTCAGATAGGTCAATTCGCAGGCTTTTTAAGGGCTAGATACCCCAAAAGGAGAGTTTGATTGGTTTATCCACCACAAATTTTTCAAACTCTCCTTTGGGGGTGTGTAGGCTTTGACGGCAAAATAATCTTTGAAAGTTGCATAGCGAGTTATAGATTTCTCTAAAAAATCGAAAAGTTGCAAAAAACATATTTGCAAAAGTCGAAT
>JABABE010000094.1 GCA_014238395.1 Candidatus Kaiserbacteria bacterium | reverse complement strand
TAACCCATTTTGGAATTACCTCAGTTATCGGTCTAGTAGAGTGCGATTTGCCGTGTCTGTGCGAATGTAGTCTGCCCATACAAATATGCCATAATTCTTTCAAAATTAACCTTTGCCTTTGCCATGAGCAAAAATAAAGGGCTCTATTCGTAATTTACCAGGACTGCTAGAGTGTTCAATTTCGTCAGTTTTAGCGGTATTTTACGATCAGGCCTTTATATACTCAATTTTCATATGATTTCATAAAGAAAACGTTCCAAATGTTATAAATTTTGCATCCATCGGAACTCAGTCTATTGTACGAAAAGTATGTCCGTTTCTATTCACTAACGTTCACCTTCACCCATCTGTGATTTATCATGTCTTTCTTTGAAGGTGCCTTGTCTCTGTAGACCTTTAGAGGGGTCTGATAGTTGTCAAATATCATTGGGTTCCAAGCTACAGGTTCTCTACGACATCTAGACGTAAATTGGGTGGACACTGCATATTTTGCAAGTATGATTGCAGTATTTTCAATAGAGATTTGTTTTTTGGTTTTCTCATTCTGAGTAATAATTTATAGACAAAGTTTATCACAAAATCAACTTTATAAACTAGTTTTAATTATATAAATTATGGATAACTGTAGCGTTAAATTAAATTTAAAAGATGGTGAATTTGAAATTAGTGGGTCTGAAAAGTTTATTGAACAATATTTTGAAAAATTGAATACTTCTATTCGTATGTATGCATCTGATCATAACAATACATCTACAAATCAACACTCTACAAAAACCAAAAAATCAAGCAAGAAACGAATCAATTCAACTCAATCTGATAATGAAGAAAATAATTTGACTTTTTCTCATAAACCTGAATTATTAATAAAAGATTTGGCAAATGACCTAGATATGGATGAAGCAAAATTAAATAAAGAAATACAATTTGAAAATAATACGTTTAAGCTATTATCGCCAGTTAGTTATAAAATGAATGTTCATAAAGGAATTGCCGGCACTATGTGTGTTTTATTATTGTATCAACGATTTTATAGTGTAGACTGGATGACTATCACTCATAAGAATAATGTATTACATGATTGGGGATTATCATCTAAGATTTTAAAGCATGTACCTGATTATGCGAATTCAACATCTAGTTGGTTTAGAACTAAAAATAACAAAATTAAATTAGTAGATTCAGCACAAAAAGATGCATTAGATATTCTAAAAAAGATCATTGAACATCAAAAAGATATAAAACTTGATATTCCGAAATAAATTATGACTTTTACTATTACTGCATTTATTAAGAAAATACCCGATTTTCATACTGCACCTCATTGTAAAATATGTCTATATTTTTTGTATTATTTACAAATTGAAAAAAAATCTAAAAATATCACTACAAAAATGATTGCAAAATGTTACGATGACGCATTTAAAATAAAACCGACAAGAATAGATCACGTATTAAACTCATTAGCATCATCCAAAAAAATTATTCGTAATGAAAATTATTATATAATTACAGGTGAAGAAATAGAACATATTGGAAATAAATTTTTATTGCCACAAAGTGGTCAAATTTTAAAAAATCTGATAATGTTACAATCAAGTACATCTGATACGTACAGTTGTAAATATATACAATATATAATCAATTGTATGGATATTAAGGCATATCCTGCGGTCATTGTATTAACATGGATTTTTACTATTGATCATATTAGAAAATTTATTCTCACAAAAAAACTTGATGACTTTAATAACAATTTAAAAAAAAATAAGAGTAAATTACATATTAATACTATGGAAGATTTTGAAGATATAAAAGATTCACTTTTTTTCAAAATAATGAAATCATCTAAAATTATAACTACAAATCAACATAATATTCTTACATCTAGCTTAAACACTCGTAATACAGCTGCGCATCCAAATAAATTAGAATTGACAGATATGATGGTAATTTCATTTATTGATACATTAATAACAAACATTATTCTAAAAATAAATGATTTAAAAAACTAACGATTTGAATATCGTTTTATCATAAGAATTTTCATCAGATCGTACAGGTGTTGCACCGTTTATACTCATGTAGAAACATATGAAATTGTGGTGGATCTTAAATCCGTCAAATGCCAAAGGATCATTCTTTTTGAAACCATGATACATTTTTCACGATTTCTGAATTCTCCATTCTACTTACATGTTATTATTTTTGACTAGATTTTTTATGTGAATGTCGTTGGTGTGCCTGACTTTTGACACATTATTGCACTCTAATGAATTATGAAGAACCGAATAAAGGTAAAGTTAAATACTCTTGCCCATTTGATGGAATATGAACACGACACTACTCTTATCGGGCGTTCTTGCCACAGTACTCATTGGAAGTCTTGGACTTTCTAGTGCTTATGCACAATACCTTGGTAATGTTGGCTCAGACGGTGAAACTGGCAAAAGTACC
>JABABE010000093.1 GCA_014238395.1 Candidatus Kaiserbacteria bacterium | reverse complement strand
TTATTAGGGAAAAATTGTATTTTTATATTGTAGTCTTTTACAGTAGAATTAAAAAATCTTCTTGATGCTTGAATTTTGTTTTCTGTATCAGTTAATTCACTTTGCAAACTCAAAAAATTCTCATTTGCTTTTAAGTCCGGATAATTTTCTGACACCGCAAACAATGATTTTAATGCTCCTGAAAGCATGTTTTCTGCCTCTCCTTTTGCTTCTGGAGACGGCGCTGCCTGCATAGCCATACTTCTTGTTTCTGTAACTTTTTCAAAAACACTTTGTTCGTGTTTTGCGTACCCTTTTACAGTGCTTATTAAATTAGGTATAAGATCGTACCTTCTTTTCAATTGTACTTCTATGTCTGACCAAGCTTCCTTAACCCTTACTTTAAGTCTTATGAGTACGTTGTATAGCGCTATAGGCCATAGAATAAGCAAAAGAACTGCTATTACAGGTTGATATATAGATCCATCAACATAATAAAAGATGAATAAAATTATTGATATAAGTGGTAATAATAGTGTGAAGTTCATATAATTTAGTATAACACAACGATATTTAAATACCAGTTACGATTATTAGTACATTCCAGGCATACCTCCTCCCATACCCATTGGTGGCATTTTTTGTTTATCGTCTCCTTCCTCTTTTATATCTGCAATAGCTCCTTCAATAGTTAAAAATACAGATGCTGTTGATATAGAATTAAGCACTGCTTGTTTAGTCACTTTAACCGGATCTATGATACCAGAATCAAACATATTTTTTTGAATCTTGTTTGCTGTAGCATCGTACCCAGCCTCACTTTTTTCTTCCTGTACTTTTCTTACAACTGCAACCCCTTCTCCACTTCCAAGTGCATTATCTGCTATTTGCTTTAGTGGTGCCTCAAGTGCGTTTATCACTATCTTGTATCCCATTAACTCATAATCATCATTCCATTTTGTTGGCATATGTTTATGCATAGAATTCGCTATGTGTGTAAGAGCTGCTCCACCTCCAGCAACAATCCCTTCGTCTATAGCTGACTTTGTTGCATTCACAGCATCCTCTATTTTAAATTTCAAATATTTTATTTCTGTCTCTGTAGGGGCTCCTACATAAAGAACTGCAACACCACCAGAAAGTTTCGCTATCCTGTCATACAATTTATCTTTTTCAAACTTGTCTCCTTTCTTCGCTTGTTCTTTTAGTAACTCTATTTGATCCTCTACATTCTTTTTTGTCTGGTTAGTTCCGACTATTATTGTTTTATCTTTTTTAGAAACAACTCGACTTGCTTGACCCAAAACACTCAAATCACATTTATCAAATGTTGCACCAGTGTCTTCACTTACGACAGTAGCTCCGATAGTACATGCTATATCTGAAAGGTTTGATTTTTTTGTATCCCCAAAGCCTGGGATTTCTATTGCTAGTATATTAAAAGTACCTCTAAGTTTATTTACAACAAATGTAGTTAGAGCCTCACCTTCAACCGAATCACATACAACTACTAGATCCTTTTTCCCTGTGCTTGATAATTTTTCAAGGAGAGGTAATATTTCTTTGACCGAAACTATTTTTTTATCAGTTAATAAAACTGGCACATCTTTGTATTCTGCCACCATCGCCTCTGTATTTGTCATCATATATGGTGAAAGATATCCTTTTTCTATCTCAAGTCCCTCTACCACATCAGATTCTATGCCTAGCTTTTGTGACTCTTCTACTGTCACGACGCCGTCTTTCCCTACTTTTTTTACAGTATCAGCAATTATCTTTCCTATTTCTTTTGATTCAGCCGACACGGTCGCCACTTGTATAATCTCCTCATCTGTAGTTATCTCTTTTTTTGTTTTATCTAAAAGTCCTAATATATCATCTTTTGCTCTTTGCATACCTGATTTGATCGATTGCAAGTTTACACCACGATTTATATATTTCAATCCTTCTGACATCAGCTCGTGCGCCAAAACAACAGAGGTTGAGGTGCCATCCCCAACTACATCATTTGTTTTATTTGCAACCTCTTTTATCATAGAGACACCCATATTTTCATATTTATCTTTTAGTGTTATGTCTTTTACGATAGTTACACCGTCATTTGTTACATCTGGACTACCATATGTTTTATCAAGAACTATATTTCTGCCGAATGGTCCTATTGTCACTCTAACAGCAGATGATGCGATGTCTATACCTTTTTTGATTTTGTTTCTTGCATTTTCAGAAAATAATACTTCTTTAGCCATTTTAATTTTACTTATTTAATAATTCCTAAAACAGATGATTCTGTAACAAGGTAATATGTCTTGTTTTCAATTTCAACTTTGTCTCCCCAAGAATATATAACTTTATCGCCAACTTTTACTGATATTGATATTACTTTACCATCATCTGTTTTTCTACCCTCCCCAACAGCAAGAACAGTGCCTATGTATGTAGATCCGGTGTCATTATCTGATGTGGTCAACACTATTCCAGATTTTGATTCTTTTATATTTTCCTTTTCTATGACTATTCTGTCTAAAAGTGGTGTAATAGGTATCTGCATTTTATATCTTTTTCAAAGTATATCAAATACACAAAAAAAAATCAATGTGTTATACTTTTATATATGAATTTGGAAATAATCATAACATATTCTCAAATATCTCTAGCCGTTCTACTGGTATTAATGATTTTATTACAAAGATCAGAAGCAGGTGTTGGTGGTTTGTTTGGTGGAGGTGATCTTGGGGACACATCACACTTTAAGCGAAGAGGTTATGAAAAAGTTTTTTTCATCGCAACTTTTGTTATAGCATTCTTGTTTATCGCGTCTATGTTTTTACCTAGAATAATATTTTCTTAATTTTTTTATATTTGTGACAAACAATCTTTTGATTTAATTTTTGCAAAATGGAAGACAAGCATATTTCAGATAACTTCATAAAGAATGTATTTCTTTTTTTATTTTTAGTGTCTATTTATATACTGCTTTATCACATAAGCTCTTTTTTTTTAATCAAAACACCCGTTGTAGGAGGATCCATAACAGAAGGAGTTGTGGGTGTACCTATCAGTTTTAATCCCCTTTTTGCTTCAAATGAAGCGGAAAAAAATGTCTCTGTGATTATATATGGAGGTTTATTAAAAAAAACTGGTCCAAATACTTTTATCAAAGAACTTGCCTCTAGTTTTGATTCCACAAAAGACCTAAAAAAACATACACTAAAATTAAAAAAAGATTTATATTTTCACGATTATGAAGAATTATCAAGTGATGACTTTCTTTTTACAGTAGAAAGAAAAAAAAATATTGATGATAATTTTGACAAAAAATGGAAAGATGTAACAATAACAGCCCCAAATAGAAAGCAAATCATAATAGAGAGTCAAAATCCGATTTCTAAGGAAGAGGTTGTAGAACTTGCCTCAATAAAAATAATACCAAAACATATTTGGCAGAAAATACCATCGGACCTTAATGTAAGTTATTCTGGGTCAGATCTATACGTCGGAAGTGGTCCGTTCTTATATAAGAACATAAAAGTGACACAAGAAGGTGTCATAAAAAGCGTTAAACTCGTTGCTTTTGATAAATATGTACTGGGATCTCCATATTTAAAAGAAGTTAATTTTGTATTTTTTAAAAACAAAGAAAACCTTTTGCGATCATTCAAAAATGGCAACATAAACTCTGTTGTTGGAGTATCACCTCTTGACAGTGTTGGACTAGTTTCTTCCAATGAAAATAAAATAGTAAAGATAAGCACAAACAAAGTGTTTGGGCTTTTCTTTAATCACCGTGATGGTTTTTTGTTTTCTGATCAGCTACTGCGATCAGTTTTTGCAAACATAGACATAAGAAATAAAATCATTGATGAAGTCTTGCTCGGATATGCAAACCCTGTATATGGACCAGATAAATTAGCTATATCTGATGAAGAAAAAACAGATATAAATATAGACACAATAGAACTCAATCAGACACTTAATGATTTTGATTGGATCATATCTGAAGGTGACTCCATAAGAAAAAAAGGTGATGACAAACTAAATATAATTATAGCAACACCAGATATAGAAGAATTTCAAAAAACTTTGTTGATTATAGAAAAAAGTTGGAAAGAAATAGGTGCGTCAGTGATCGAGGCTAAGATACCTGCTCACACAGACTTCCGTGAATACATAAATACAAACAACAGCTTTGATGCCCTGCTTTGGGGATATGAAGTCTCATCCAGGCTAGAACTAAAGAATATTTGGAATTCCAACATTAATGACAGTCTTGCAGCGACCATAAATTATGGTAATTCCGATATAAACAAACTGTTTAAAGATTTAAAAGAGACCCCTGATGCACAAGAGAAAGAAAATGTGTATAATAATATTAAGGAATTATTAATTCGGGACAATCCAGCGGTGTTTTTATACTCTCCAGATGTTTT
>JABABE010000092.1 GCA_014238395.1 Candidatus Kaiserbacteria bacterium | reverse complement strand
CCTGAATTTATCTGAATTTCCCCAAATTTCCATGAATTTCCCTAAATTTCCCTGAATTTCCTTGAATTTCCCTGAAATTCCCTGAATTTATCTGAATTTCCCTGAATTTCCATAAATTTACCTGAATTTCCTTGAATTTTCCTAAATTTATTTGAATTTCCCTGAATTTCCCTGAATTTCCCTAAATTTCCATGAATTTCCCTGAATTTATCTGAATTTCCCCAAATTTCCATGAATTTCCCTAAATTTCCCTGAATTTCCTTGAATTTCCCTGAAATTCCCTGAATTTATCTGAATTTCCCTGAATTTCCATAAATTTCCCTGAATTTCCTTGAATTTTCCTAAATTTATCTGAATTTCCCTGAATTTCCCTGAATTTCCTTGAATTTCCCTGAATTTCCCTGAATTTCCCTAAATTTCCCTGAATTTCCCTGAATTTATCTGAATTTCCCCAAATTTCACTGAATTTCCCTAAATTTCCATGAATTTCCCAGAATTTCCCTGAATTTCCATGAATTACCCTGAATTTCCCTGAAATTCTCTAAATTTCTCTGAATTTCCCTGAAATTCCCTGAATTTCCCTAAATTTCCTTGAATTTCCCTAAATTTCCCTGAATTTCCCTGAATTTCCCTGAATTTACCTAAATTTCCATGAATTTCCCTGAATTTATCTGAATTTCCCCAAATTTCCCTGAATTTTCCTAAATTTCCCTGAATTTCCCAGAATTTCCCTGAATTTCCATGAATTACCCTGAATTTCCCTGAAATTCCCTAAATTTCTCTGAATTTCCCTGAAATTCCCTGAATTTCCCTAAATTTACTTGAAATTCCCTAAATTTCCCTGAAATTCCCTGAATTTCCCTGAATTACCCTGAATTACCCTGAAATATTATGAATTACCCTAAATTACCCCCAGGGGGGGATACACCCCCGGGGGGGAGGGGGCCGGAATTGGGCCGTTGCAACATAAAGATGTGATCGGACATTTTTTTAAATACGTTTTTCGGATTCCTCGTACAGAATTATGTAAGCGGGCGAAAGGAATTACCAAAAATCGCATCTTTCGTGACCACATTCCGTAACTGAAGACACGAGGTCGAGATAGCGATCGATGATTTGAAGTTAATCATATTAACAATTCCGAGACCAATCACTGAAACACCAAACTAAACCGTACACCAATGTACCGTATACTATAATATACCGTAGGAGGACGAACGGGAGATGGAACGTTAATCTGGTTTACAAATTCAAATTTGAAATTAAATTTAAAGTAAATTACATGTTTTAATTGTCGTTTTCCGTAACGATTATCCATTTTTAGTTTTGGCCGCATCGGGCCCATTCAGTATCCGATGCTGAATGAAAATAAATACGCAATGGAAAACGAACGGGCGATCGGATGTTAATTTGGTTTTCAAAATCAAATTCTCCATCAAATTTCAGGTAAACTATACGTTTCAATTGTCGATTTACGTACCGACTATGTAGAAATATATCTAACATGATTAATCTCTATGTTTCTATACGTGTGATTGGTCGTTTCAAAAGATATTGAAACACTGAAATTCAAATGAAAAATACACAACGAACGAACGACGCTAAAAAAATTTCGTTAAATAATTTGAAATATTTATGAAATTCTAACTCTGTTTCATATTTCAATTGTCATTTTACTTTACGTTTTTGTAATTCCATTCGTCGTATTTCCACACTATAAATTTAAATATATTTAAGTCACATAAAATAACTATTATAATGCACTAAAGACTTCGTATGAAATATAAATTCCATTGAAACAACGATATATATTGATTTATATCGGTATAACAAATAAGTTAGTAGTTTTCAGTTTTCTATAGCGCATCTGGCAAACAAAATGGTATATATTATTTCTTTGTATACTAGTTTAATATACACGTTATTTTAATGTGATTCAAAGTTCCTATAAATTAATTAAAATATATTTGCTTCGAATTGCGTTTCATACTCTGTTTGACACGTGGATGCATCTGGAAGCAGCAGCTGTGTGCTCGTTTCAGGGCACACAGCTGTCACATTTCTTAGTATTTCTTAGCAACTTTAAAAAAATACATTAATAGCTTTAAAACGAGTTATATATATGTATATATATACATTTAATATGTAATATATTAATGCATGCATTATTTGATTTGCATTTACATTATATTTCAATATAATATTTTTCAATATAATATTTTTTCGAAAATTTAAACATACGTATATTCCAGTTAAATAATTAAGATATAATTTACAATTATTCATTATAACATACAAATATTTGTTTATTTCGTATATATTTATTAAATAAATATAAATAATTCGTATTTTCATTTATTTATTCACTGTACTTTCAGCTTTTCAGCGTTGAGACAGCCGGTTCATCCCTTGGTG
>JABABE010000091.1 GCA_014238395.1 Candidatus Kaiserbacteria bacterium | reverse complement strand
TATACCACGAAACATTATCATAAAAACACCTAAGATACCACCAAAAACAAAAAGACTTTTATATATAACATTTACCAACTCTTCTGCATTTTTACACTCCCCTATTGATTTAAAAGCACAAGAGGACTCCTCCCCGATAGTGGTATTGGTAAAATTATCGTCTTGTTGGGAGGTCTGGCTCTCTTGGGAATCAGGATTTCCTCTTATACCACCTGTCTGTTGGGCGGAAGGTTGCTCTATTCCGCTAACAGTAATTGCGAACAGCAAAGCAAATGCAAAGGCTGTAAAACCAAGTATATATTTTATATTAAAAGTTAACAGATATTTCATATTCATCGTATTGTAATACATCAGCAAAACTAGAACCTCGGGCTTTTAGCAAAAGATTTGTTTTTTTAATGCCTTTTGTCTTTTCAGGGGAATCAAGAACTATAGAGTTTGATTTAAGTCCAGTTTCATTGTCATCCAAAATCCAGTCAAATGTGTGCCCTTGACCCTCCACTCTATCAAAAAAATAAGGTATTGCTGTTATTGTGATTGATTGATTTTCATTTATGAAAACATCACTTCCAACAACCCTTTCATTTATTATACCATAAATAGGGTCATTTTCATAAACATATACATTAGGGATTACAGGCTCTACAAACGCAACTGCTTTTGCTGTTGCGGAGTTGTTTACAGGAGAAATTTTTAAATCAATTCTTCTTGGATTGTTCGGATCTAGTATAGGAAGGGTTATAAATGTGTTCGCTCCACGCCGAGGTGGGTCAATTGCATAAAAACCCTCTTTCCATTCAAAAATAAAATCTTCATTTCTATGTCTTCTACCTGATATATCAACATAATCGACAATGGCTGTTAGTTTTGCAGAAGAGTGATATGATGGAATGTTTTTTCCAAGGTACCAACTTGGGACAACACCCATACCCTCTGAAAGTATGTCAATCAGCATCGGAAGAATTATTTTTTCCAAAGTTATAAAACCAGCTTCGTCATCAAATATTTCTATGCGAACCACTGTTGGCTCGCCGACGTTTTTAGCAATTAAGTTTAGTTGGTTTATGTTTTCTGATGGGATCACTTTTTCATCATCCACAAACCATCGGATTTGATCTATTTCTAATATATCTAAAAAACCACTTGTGATTTGTATATAAAAACCTTCTCCTGGAGATGGTATAGGAGGGATGGTTCGGAGATATATGCCACGATCTCCGCTTGATGCATCTTGCAACGGGTTTTCCGGAGGATTTTGTAGGCTATCAAAAAGCTCTATAAAATCTCCAAGACCAGTGTTTAAATCAGGTTGTTGAAATAAATCCACTGTGTCTGGTATTTGAGGAAAAGAAAATGATGTAGGGACTTGTGAAAAGCTGTCAGTTACTGCACTGTTGTCATCTGTTGCTTCTTGTGATGATACATAACCAACTAAAGAAAAGAACAAAAGAATTACACTAAATAAATAAAATTTATACATATATTAATATAATACTACAAAACAGACTTGTCACAATCATTTATTTTTTTCATCCTTAAGTTGTGATTGGATTATGTATTTGATTGTCCAAGCTGGAAAAATATTAAAGTAAGGCAAAAATTCAATCAGATAAGGAGCAAATCTGAGAAGTTTTCTTGTTAAGGAGAGTTTCTTTTTTCTTGTGTTGTTGCAAATAATGTCAACAGGCAAAATTATTAAACTAAGAAACGATGAAAACAAAATAATAACAAAACCTCCAGCAATAGCAAAAGGTGCACCAAATCCAAGTGTTAGAACTGTGCCGATCGCTTTAAAACCAAACCCTAATATAATCAATAAAAATTGTGTCAAGTCTATAAAAACTCCAAATGATATTAATACAACAGCTTTTGCTATTTTTGCCATAATTAATTGGTTTTCTTCATAGCTAATATCTGAGATGGATCTGATGTTATTATTTCATTTTCTGTATATGATGCGATGACTTGTATAGCAACTCTTTTTAATCCAGCGATAAAGAGACCTTCTCCGACAGAAGCTTCAAGCAAAAGGTACTTCTCTTCATCTGTAAGATTAAACGTGGATTGGACTAAGTCAATTGATGTTGATGACTGTCGCAACAATAACTTAAGAGAACAGTTTGTTAAAATAGCTTTTCCAAATTTTGAATCAAGAAAGTCTCCAACATCTTGTGTTATAGTGGCCACACCTAAATAATACTTTCTACCTCTTTTAACCAAGCCGTACAAAAATGAAGCTGTGTTTTTCTCTTTCATCATTATCCAAGCTTCATCAACAACAAGAAGCCTTTTTTTAAGGTTTTTTCTTATCACGCTCCAAACAAATCTTGTTATTATATGCATAGCTGCGGGCTTCAGCTCATCTTCCATGTCTCGTATAGAGAAGACTACAAATTCTTTATTTAAATCTACATTAGTTGGTCTGTTTATAAACCCGGACCAAGTTCCTGTGGTGTATTTTGAAATTCTTTTAGATATATCTTCACCACCCTCAAGCCCGGATAAAATCAATTCAAAATCAGAAAGGGTTGGACTCTCTTGATTTGAAAAATCTACATCTGGTGTTATGTCTTTTAATGCATAAGTTTCCGTTATTGCTTTGTCTATAAGGGCGTCTTCTTCTGGTGTGAGATTACCAAGAATCACTCTAAAAAATCCAACCAAGTTTATTATATTTTCACGGAGAACATCTTTTGGACTTTCAGTGGATGAGACCGGAGGTATGTCAAACGGGTTAATAGAGTGTTCTGAGGTCAGTGATATATTAAAATATCTACCACCAGTCGCTATTGCTATTTTTTCAAATTCTCTTTCTGGATCTATAACTATCACATCTATCCCTATCATAAGAGACCTTATAACCTCTAGTTTTATAGCATAAGACTTTCCTGCACCAGATGTGGCAAATGTTGTCGAGTTGTAGTTTGGTAGAGAAAATCTATCAAAAAGTATTAAAGAGCTGTTATGTCTGTTTATACCAAAAAGCATCCCATTTTCATCACTAAGGTCAAAAGAAACAAATGGAAATATACTTGAGAGTGGTTCTGTGTTTAGTTTTGTGTGGATACTTAATACGTCACTTCCAAGTGGGGATGTACTCCTAAATCCTTGTTCCTGCTGAAACAATACTGGTTTAACAAGTATAAGTCTGCCTTCAAGATGTGATCTTATGTCTTGTTCTGCTTTGTCCAAAATTTCTTTTGTTTCTCCATAGACTGTTATATATATACCGATCTCAAAAAGCCTTTCTGTTGCTTGTTGCAGTCTATCTCTGAGAGCTTCAAGGTCGCCGTGTGCTGAGTCAAGTTTAGGATCACGGACAAGACCCTTTTTTTGTCTTTCATATATTTGACTTTCCACTTGTGCCACTTTTTTACGAAAAGATCTAAGAGCCTTGGAACTATCTATAGGGTGTATGAATATGCTTATATCAAACTCACGATCAAGATTAACAATAGGAGAGAACCAGTTTTTACTTAAAAATCTAGGGTATGAAACAACCGCCAATGTTCTTGAAAATTTACTGCCAATTTCTATGTGTTTGGAAGATACTTTTAATGCAGCTGGTGCTATTATGTCTTTTATTTGTTCTTGCAAGCCACTAGAAAACTGTGATTGATGTATCCCTAACCCAATATTTTCATCTTCATTTTCTTGTTTTTTAAAAATATTAAAAATAGACATATTATCTTTTTGGTGTCTGATTATCTCCAGGGTTAAATGTTTTGTACAAGACTTCTATGATTTCTTCTGTGTTTAATGAAAAAGCTTTTAATCCCATACCAGATATGTTGCTCTGTATAAAAGACATTCTTTGTTGGAGTTGAGTGTTGTTTTCTTCAAAATTAAGTTGTTTTGTTGTGTTTTTCTTTTTTCCAAAAAAAGTAGAAGAAAAACCAGCGAGCTCGGTTTTTATCGGAGAATAGTTTACTACTACAAAAAATTGTTTTGACATTATGTCGTGCCCTGATGTGTATTCTTCTATAAAATTTATGTACTCTCTTGTCTGCAGTTTTAATAAATCTATCTTTTGTTTGCCGTAGACTTCTTCTAAATATTTTATGTAAGGGTTTATGTTAAGCCTTCTTGACTGGATGATTATCTGCACACTAACTTCAAGGGAGTTTAGCATGTTTTGAAATTGGTTTAAAATGGCGGTCTGCTCGTCTTGAGATTTTAATGCAAAGTTTATAGAAGAAAC
>JABABE010000090.1 GCA_014238395.1 Candidatus Kaiserbacteria bacterium | reverse complement strand
TCCATTTTATTTTTCATTTTTATAAAAAGTCTCCCATAATTTCTCTTTTAATTTCTCTTTTTGCTCTTTATTAATTTGTGCTAATTTTTCAGCAATAGCTCTGTTTTCTGCGTTATTTTCTAGCTCATCCGTAATAATTCCTTTGGGTATGGTATAATTAGCCTTTTTACCTTTGTTTGTTTCTATAATTTCTTGCATTTCTAGATACCGTTCAGCACTTAAATAGTTTTTAGCAGCTTCTATCTTTTCTATAGCTGTTGGATCTAAATCACCAGCAAATTGCATGGTTTTTAGCTCTGTTTTTTTGCCTATAAGATCCTTAAACTCAGTATAGTCATCGCCTGTATAAGCTCCTTGACACTGTGTCTCAGAAAAATTTGCTCCTTGATACTGTGCCTCAGAAAAATTTGCTCCTTGACACTTTGCATGATTAAAACCTGCTCCTTGACACTGTGCTAAAGTAAACTTTGCTCCTTGACACTGTGCATGACCAAAATCTGCTGCTTGACACTGTGCCTTATAAAACCTTGCTCCTTGACACTGTGCAGCACTAAAATCTGCTCCTTGAAACTGTGCCTCAGAAAAATTTGCTGCTTGACACTGTGCCTCCCTAAAATCTGCTCCTTGAAACTGTGCACGAATAAACTTTGCTACTTGACACTGTGCAGCAAAAAAATCTGCTCCTTGACACTCTGCATCCCTAAAATTTGCTCCTTGACACTGTGCACGAATAAACTTTGCTCCTTGAAACTGTGCTTGAATAAACTTTGCTCCTTGACAATGTGTATGATTAAAATTTGCTCCTTGACACTGTGTATGATTAAAATCTGCTGCTTGACACTGTGCCTTTAGAAAATCTGCTCCTTGACACTGTGCATTTAGAAAATCTGCTTCTTGACACTGTGCAGCATTAAAATTTGCTCCTTGACACTGTGCCTCATTAAATTTTGCTCCTTGACACTGTGCATTAGAAAAATTTGCTCCTTGACAATGTGCCTCATAAAAATTTGCATTTACTAGATGGGCGTATTTAAAGTTAGCCTGTGGAAAATTTTCTTCCTTAGCAAAATCTTGGCAGTATAACCCTTTGTTTCCATCTTGATTTTTTAGGAGTAAATCAATGGTGGTTTGGATTTCGTTAGATGCTCTTTCTTTGTGTTCTTCTTTGTAGTCTGGTTCGTTGGTTTTGGAGCGGATATGCGAGCAGAGGATTTGGGCTACTTCTTTGCGGTATTTTTTATCTTCTATGGATAGGTGGTAAAGCGAAT
>JABABE010000089.1 GCA_014238395.1 Candidatus Kaiserbacteria bacterium | reverse complement strand
TTATTGGGATGAATGCTGCATCATATTTTCCACATACCGAACCATGTCCACGTTGAGTTGAAAAAAGAGTGTGTACATCAAGATTGTTTGATTCACTGTTTTGTTTATAAAGAAGAGTATCATTGTAGGGAGTTGAAATACCACAGTGTATACTTGGTTTTTATCCCATTGACAACATTCTATGGATTTATATTTAATTAATGGTATTAATTTTTCATCTACTTCACATATTGGGCCTTTTTTTAATAAATTTGGATTTATGATTATTTTTTTATGTCTCGTTTTCTTATTTTTGAAAAATTACTATTCATCTCATCCCCCGATCCTTAATACCCGTTTGAGGACTTTGCAGATTGAACAGATTGCTAGTATACATCCCCTTACTCCAAAGGTCTTGAGAACCACGAATCCTTAGAGGTTTACCAACGTTTCAAATATGTCGAGCTTGCATGTGTTCAGTTAAATCGGAGATTTATTAAATATCAAAATCTGTCATCTCATCTATCTATATTCAAACCATCACTGCCGATTACATTTTCCCATGCAGAAATTACAGTAAAATTATGAGGGAAAGGGCGAACATCACTATTATAATCACAAATATGGACATAACGATTTGATGGTAATTCTGACGTTTTAATATAGCATGCATTACCCTTAACAGAACCTACAAGTAAATTATCAGATTCTGTGTGACGGATTATGGGCGCTCCGCTATCTCCATTGATTATAACATTAGTGGTAATGCCCATATGTGTAATTACACAATAACCAAAATTGACTGTAGCGTTTTTATACAACAATATACCTTCATTATTACTATATTTACCATATACCCATACTGATGCATTGTAATCAGTTTCAGCTAGTGTTGAGTGTGATGCTTGAAATATATCGCCATTTAATTTTTGTACTTTATTTACAGGCGCAATTATGTTAGGTTCTGTTATTGGGATGAATGCTGCATCATATTTTCCACATACCGAACCATGTCCACGTTGAGTTGAAAAAAGAGTGTGTACATCAAGATTGTTTGATTCACTGTTTTGTTTATAAAGAAGAGTATCATTGTAGGGAGTTGAAATAC
>JABABE010000088.1 GCA_014238395.1 Candidatus Kaiserbacteria bacterium | reverse complement strand
TTTTTTTTGTTATAAAATTCTGCCCTGCGGACAGGGCTCGAACCTGTGACCTATCGGTTAACAGCCGATTGCTCTACCAACTGAGCTACCGCAGAATATTACAATCATACCACTATTCTTTTTATTGTATAATGATATTAATGATTATATTATATACATTACCACAATGTCCATTTTGTATTAAAGTCTTGGACTTTGTCCGTAAACACGATATAGAATTTACAAATAAGAATATAGAAGACGAAGAAACAAAGGAAGAGTTGATGAAACTTGGCGGAAAAGGGCAGGTACCATATCTAGTTGATGGGGAAGTGTCTATGTACGAAAGTGACGACATTATAGAACACTTACAACAGAAATTAGAAAACAAAGAATAATTTTTCTATTTTATTTTTCACTATCAAAACTTTCTTTTTCCAGATCTTTTTCTAGCTTTACTTCATCTTCCATCTCTTTTTTAATTGCTATGTTTTTCTCTTTTATTAATTTCCAAAAAAGGGCTGGAGGATTTTTTTTCCAGCCGTATGCTGTGTCGTATATTTCTCTGATTTCATCTATAGTCATTAACTTGGTTACTCCCAAGATTTTTTTAAAATATTTTTGATCACCAAGAATGTTGTCACAAACTTTTTGTAAAAAATACGCTCTTTCTGATGACGGTCTTTTTTTCTCACCTCGTATAAAACGAGATATTGATTTATGTATGTGTTCACTTACCATATAAAAAATATGACACAATAATATGTTATAGTAAAGTGAAATGCCAACATTCAACAAAATATTAGCCATAGATTTGGGTACAGAGCATACAACAATATATTTACAAGGAAAAGGCATCTTGCTTCGTGAACCAACGGTTTTGGCGGTAACAAATGAAAACAAGGTGAAAGCTGTAGGATACAAGGCAAAAGAAATGTACGGTAAAACACCAAATGAAATAACAGTACACTATCCAATGAAAAACGGTGTGATAACAGACACAAGGATTGTTGAAGCTATAGTTCATCTTCTTATCTCAAAAGCTATGGGCATAAAATCATTTTTTTTCAAACCAATAGTTGTGGTATCAAGACCAACAAATATAACCTCCACACAAAAAAGAGCATTAGTGGAAAGCGTTCGTCGAGCTGGAGCAAAAGATGTGTACACAGTTCCAAATACAGTTGCTGCCGCACTTGGTGTAGGTTTGGCTATTGATGATTTAAAAGGGCATATGATTGCAAACTTAGGCGCTGGAATATCAGATATTGCGGTGATCTCTCTAGGTGGGATTGTGGAGACTGTTTCAATCCAAACATCTGGAGATGACATAGATGATGCGATAATAAGACACATACTCGACAAACATAAATTAAAAATAGGTAAAAAAACAGCAGAAAAGATCAAAAAAAGTATATGTTCTGCCACAAAAATAGATAAAGAATTTACAATAAATGTAAAAGGAAACAAAAAAACCACAGGATTGCCGCACACAATCAAAGTAAGCACAAATGAGTTAGTCGAACCAATTTTCCCTTATCTAAAAAATATAATAGATGCTATAGCAGAAGTTCTAAGAAAAACCCCACCAGAGCTTTCGTCAGACATCATAGACAACGGGATAGTTTTGACAGGAGGACTAGCGAGATTGAAAAATATTGATAAGTTTGTCAAAAAATATTTAAGGATACCGTCATCAGTCGCAGAAGAACCTGAATATTCTGTTATAGAAGGTTTAGGGTATTTGTCAGAACACATAGATAGATACAAAAATATGTTATTATCTAAGTAATAAGTGTATGAATCAAAAATACTTCTTCAACATAGCAATAATTTTAATAGTACTTGGAGGTGTGGCGACAGTCATCTTGACATCAAAAACTGACCCAGTAGAGATAAACAAAAGAGACATCGTCCAATGTATAAAAGAAAATGGTTCAAAATTTTATGGAGCATTTTGGTGTCCACACTGTGCGGAACAAAAAGAAGTCCTAGGAAGAAGAAAAAATAATTATAATTATATAGAATGTTCTACACCAGACTCTAAAGACACTACACAAATCTGTAAAGATGAAAACATAAGGAATTATCCTACTTGGAAATTTGAAAATGATCCACGAGTATGCAGGGGTGTCACACCAGTCCGAGTGTTAGCAAATATAACTGGATGTGGTTTACCAGATAATATCAAAAATTTAACAGCAAGAGAATTTTTGGGTGTTTATGCTGATTCAAAATTAGAATCCCAACTAAAAGATATTTCTGAAGAAGATAAAGAGGAATTATATAAAAATTTGGAAGAAGTATTTGCATTGTCTTTTGAAGATAAAAATAAAAAATTTAGTGAAAGTACAATTGAAGAACTTGTGGAGATTGAGACAAATCTAAATTGCAAAGAAGATGTCCCACCTGCAGTACATGTGGAGAATATAGAGGTAAAGTAGAACCATAGGAGTAAAATGAACACAGATATTCAAAGTGTTATTGATTCACCAAAAGATAGTGCGTACATAATAATATCTAAAAATTTAGAGAATTACTCCATACCAGATGGATCTATAACCTTTGAAAAAGATAATTTTTTGATTGATGATTCGCGAAATCTTGTAAAGACATCCATACAAAGTTTTAATAACGAAATTAAAAGAATATTTGTAAAAACAAAGCAGATAAACATGTATGCACAAAACGCAATTTTAAAGCTTTTCGAAGATGTTCCTGAAAATACTTTTTTATATTTGAGTGTACCAACAAAGGAAATTTTACTAAATACACTCGTATCTAGATGTACTGTTGTTGACGATGAAATGAAGTATGTAAACAAAAGTGGTGATGAAATAATTGATTTTATTAAATTAAATTCAGCAAATAAGTTAGAATATATTGAAAAAATATACCAAACATCAAAAGAACTTGGACATAGGGACAATATAAGAAACTTTTTGGACGGATTGGAAATATATCTACATCAAACAATAGAGAACAAGGCAGGACAAGAAAACAACAATGAGGGCTTTTTTAATGCAATCTACCAAAGCAGAACAATGCTGAATAAAAGCATAATGAATAAAAACATCTTGTCACAGATAGCGTTTGTGTGTTAGTTTTTATTATATGGAAGAACTAAAAAAACTATTTTCTAACTTAGATGAAAAGTTGGAACAAATTAAAAAAAATCTATCAGAACAGTATGCTGGAATAAATGAAGGGCATGCTATGCCATCAGCACTTGATTCTGTTATGGTAGACGTGTTTGGCACACAAACACCAATACAACATATAGCAACTATCAGTAGAGAAGGTGTAACTTCTTTGGTAGTTTCTCCGTTTGATGTAAATCAAACAAAAAATATTGAAACAGCAATAGTAAACGCGGATCTAGGATTATCTGCAGCATCTTTCGGTAGTGGTGTGCGAGTAACATTCCCACCAATGACAGAAGAGAACAGAGAAGGTTTAAAAAAATTGGCTAAACAAAAACTAGAAGATGCAAAAAATACAATGAAGCCTAATAGAGAAAAAGTTATAAATGAAATGAAAAAATTAGAAAAAGATGGAATGTCTAAAGATGATCACGCTTCGGCAAAAAAAGATTTACAAAAAACTGTTGATGATTTTGTTTCAGATTTATCACAAATGTATGACAAGAAAACAAAAGCACTGTCTTTGTAATATTTGTTATGCTGTTTGAAATATTTTTTTGGTTTCTAGTAGTTGTAGTAATACTTGTCATTGTACACGAATTAGGGCATTTTATATTTGCTAAGATTTTTGGTGTAGCAGTCCGTGAGTTCTCTGTAGGATTTCGACCTAAAATTTTTTCAAAAACATACAAAGGAACTGAATATACACTGGGTGCAGTGCCTTTGGGAGGTTTTGTAGACATAGTAGGTATAAGGGATGATGAAATAGATAAAAAAGACGGTTTTTCACAACAAAGCCTAATAAAAAGGTTATTAATCTTATCTGGCGGTTTGATTTTTAACATTCTTTTTGCCATTTTTGCATTTTTTATTGTTTTTTTAATAGGTCACAATTTTCAAACACCTGTTAAGGAATTTGCTGATTTTGGGGAAAAAAGACTATATGTTGCTTATGTATCGGATGAGATAAGTCATATGAATGTATCTGTAGGAGACAGAATAGATAATTTTGATAATGAAAAGTCATTTTCAGAATTCTTAAAGGCTACAAATAAAAAAAATATAGATATAAGTCTTTCAAGAAATAATGAAAATATCTCTGCGCCAATACCATTGAAAGAAGCGTTGGACGGGGAAAGTTTTGGAGTTGTGGAAACTTATTATGTTCATTCAAATTTGAAAAACTCACTCATTTATTCTTCTATGTTTACCTACACAATAACAAAAAAATTTTTTGTATTACTTAAAAATATTTTTGTAGAAAAAAATTCGGAAATTGCAAAAGAATCTCTTTCTGGGCCTGTGAAAATAGCAGAGCATTCAGCACAAGCGGCTTCAAATGGATTTACAAGCTTCGTCTTCTTCCTAGGACTACTTTCTATTAGCCTTGCACTCTTTAATGTGTTACCATTGCCGATACTAGATGGTGGTCTTATATGTATAACACTGATAGAGTCTGTTTTTAGGTTTAAAATACCAAACTCTATAAAAAATATACTAACTGTTTTAAGCCTTGTATTTATACTTTTTTTGCTTGCATATGTTACAAAAAACGATATTGGTATATAATAATACATATTGATTATGTTTACTAAGCCTTTGTTTAAATGGATTGTTTCATTGCTAATAATAGTAATCTCTGTTTTTGTTGCATATTGGTATTTTTTAACTTATTTTCAATCCAATACATTTGAAAAACAACACATAGTAGAAAGAAAAGATATAGAAGATATCTTAACTGTTTATGGAACTGTTATTTCTGATTCTGATCGAACACTTTCTTTCCAAACAAGCGGTGTTGTAAAGTCTGTACTAAAAAAAGAAGGAGACAGAGTTTTAAAAAATGAAATAATTGCATTTTTAAACAATGATGATTTAAATGCCGATATGGCAAAGGCATATGTCGAACTAGAAATTGAAAAAAGCAAATTAGAAGACATAAAAGGAGGTCCTAAGAAAACAGAAGCAGTATCGGCACAGAAACAGTTTACAGTAGTATCAGCGAGCGCAAGAAGGGAAATAGATCAATCTATTATAGAGATCGACGATATCTTAAATGACACAAAACAAGCTGTTTTTTTAGAATTGGACCACCTATTTTCAAACGCCAGAACAAGAAGGCCTTATTTTGAATACAACATTAGCCGCAAAGCAAAAGAATATTTTGAAACCAAAAGAAGAGAAATACAGTATATACTTGATTCTTGGGATCAATATGCCTTTAATACAGTAGATATTGACTCTATAACAGCAGAATTCTTCATATCAAGTGTAAACGGAGTTCTGCATGATATATATGTAATACACGACTATCTGCAGAAAATAATACTCAATCTATCAGAAGAGCTCGTCACAGTGGATGACGCAGACGAAAAGTTGCTTAACAGAGTTTATCTCGTGACATCATCCGCAAGAAAAAAGGTTGTTGAAAAAAGAGATAATGTTATATTGGAACTTAGTAATGTGAGCAAAGGACTAAGTGACTTTACTGATGTGATAGAAGGAATAAAGAGTAAAATTAAAACTCAAGAGTTATACATACTTTCAAGAGAAGTGGATATAGACAGGATAAATGCTGATTTAGAAAAGACAATAATCAGATCACCTGTAGACGGAACAATATCAGAATTAGATTTGACGGTTAGTCAAAACATTGCTTCACACACATATGTGGGTAGAGTATTTACAAAAGATGATTATCAAATAGAGGTTGATGTATCAGAACTTGATATTGATGATTTAGATGTGAACGATAATGTAATAATTAATTTTAATGCTTTCAAAGGAGATTATGATGGAATAATTTCAGATATATCACTGCAAGAAAAAATAAAAAATAATATTTCTGTGTATGTTGTTACTATTGATTTTGACACAAACAAAGTAGATATTAAAACAGGGTTTGGAGTTGATGTGAAAATAAGCAAAAAGTCCTATAACGATGCACTATATGTACCACAACTATCTGTCTTCAAAGATTCAACAAATACAAGTTATGTTTTTATAAAAGATTTTATGACAGGAAAATTAACAAAAACAAAAATTAGAATCTCTGATGTTGTTGGTTCTGATGTCATTATAACATCTGGTGTACACGAAGGAGATATAGTCATAAAAGATTCAAACAAATACAAAGGTGTTAAATAAATATGTCAAATGTAGTTCGTACTGCTTGGTTTTTAGCAACTAGATACTTTTTTAAATTTTCTAAATGGACAAGTGGTTTAATCATTTTTGTGATTACTTTAACTTTTCTTAATCTGGTCGTAGTATCTGGTCTTTTAGTAGGGTTAATAGAAGGGAGTATCGTAGGAATTAAAGAACTGCGTACTGGGGAAGTGTTCATAGCGCCAACAGAACAAAATCAATACATCAAAAAATATAATGAACTTTTTAATGTATTGGATAACAATAAAGATATAAAAGGGTACGCGCCACGATATGTCTCCGATGCAAGATTGTACAAAGATTACAAGACTTCTATATACAGAAGAGTTGGTGAGGTTGGTGTCGATGTATATGCAATTGTAACTGGAATAGATTTTAAGAAAGAAAAGAATTTTTTTGGATTGGATAAAAAAATAATAGAAGGCAGATGGTTTGTGGACACAGATGTGAATTCTGTGATCTTAGGAAGCAGATTAACTGCAAAAAAAGATGAGAAGCTGTTTACCGACGAAAGAGTGCTTGGTGATATCAAACCTGGGGAAATTATAGAAATAAGATTTGAGAATAATACCTCTGCTCCCAAAAAATTTCAGGTTATTGGTATTATAAATTCAAAACAACAAGAATATGACTATGGGATATTAATTCCAGACAGAGAACTTAGGGAGATTTTGGGCCAAGGTGCCTTGTTAGGACCAGATAATATAGGGATCAGAATAACAAGCAAAGCAGATACAACCTATGTTATTAATTCGATAAAAGCATCGACTGATAACTCACTGATAAATGTAAGATCATCGGAAGAAAGTATAGGGAAATATATCGGCAACATAAGAAAGACATTTGTGTTACTTTCAAATGCAGTTGGAACTATAAGCATAGTAGTTGTTACTGTAATGTTATTTATTGTCATTTTTATATCAGCTATAACAAAACAAAGACAAATTGGTATATTAAAAGGAATAGGCATATCTCCTTTGTCACTAAAACTCTCTTATATGTTTTTATCATTTATGTATACTTTTTTTGGGATACTTATCGGTCTTTTGATTCTAATATTCTTTTTAATTCCATATTTTGATGCAAACCCGATCGACTTCCCATTTAGTGATGGTATATTGTTTGTAACTATACCTGGTTTGATTACAAAAATCCTTTTACTTTTTGTGATGTCGATTTTTGCTGGATTTTTGCCTGCACACTTAATTACTAAAAGAAACACACTTAATACAATTTTAGAAAGATAATATGACAAATATTTTACAAGTAAGAAATCTAATTAAATCATTCAAAGATGGTGACCATTTGAAAAAAATTTTAAATGGAATAAATCTTGATATCCCTGAAGGACAGTTCTTATCTATTATAGGTGAATCAGGAGCTGGAAAAAGTACATTAATATACCAAATGAGTTTACTTGATGTACCTACATCGGGAAGCATAAGTATTTTTGGTAAAGAGACTTCTAATTTGAATATTAAAGAACAAGCAGAATTCAGGTTGAATAATTTCGGATACATATTTCAAGATTCTGCATTAATAAAAGAATTAAGTGTATTAGAGAATGTAAAATTATCTTTACTAGCAAAAGGTATTTCAAATAAAAAAGCTGAAGAAATGTCAAAAGAAACTCTAACCAAAGTTGGGATAGGTGAGATGATTAACAGATATCCAAGCGAGATTTCAGGTGGGGAAAAGCAAAGAGTTGCAATATCAAGGGCTATTGTTGGAAAACCATCAATTGTGTTTGCAGATGAGCCGACAGCAAACTTGGATCACGAAACTTCAGAAAAAGTTATGAAAGAGCTTAAAAATATCTCAGATGAGTTAAAAATTACAATTATTATGATTACACATGAGTTAGAATATGCAGAAAGGGCAGACCGAATGATAGAAATAAGTGATGGAAATATAATAAATGATTCGAGCATTAATAAATGATATTATAGTAAATAATATGGTTAAAAGATTGAGAAAAAACAAAAAAATAAAAAGGAATTTTTTCTCTCTTTTATCAAACAAAATAGGGATAGATTTAGGAACAGCGACAACTTGTGTTCATTTAGATGGAAAAGGAATTATTTTTAGCGAGCCAAGTTATGTCATTCTAAACAAAAAAACCAATACAATAGAAATAATTGGAAAAAGAGCTCACGAAATGCTTGGTCGTACACCAGAACATCTTAAAGTTATTCATCCAATGAAAAATGGTGTCGTTGCAGACTTTGAAGTTTCAGAACAATTTATAAAACAATTTTTAATAAAATCTGAAAAAATATCTCCAAAAATCTTATCACCAATAGTGGTCGTGGGTGTTCCTTCTGATGTTGGAATTATGGATGCAGAATCAGTGAAAGATGCTGTGATGAATGCCGGTGCTCGTGAAGTGTACATTGTGTACGAACCGATAGCCGCAGCTTTAGGTCTTTCACTTCCAATTGAAAAAGAAACAGCGCATATGATTATCGATATCGGTGGAGGAACAAGTGATACCGTTGTATTGGCATCAAACGGCATAGTGGCTTCGTCTAGTTTAACAGTTGCCGGAGATAAATGTAATGAATATATACAAAAAAAGATGAGAACAGAAAAATCCATAGACATAGGACTTAGAACATCTGAGGTGTTAAAGGTATCTGTCTTTTCTGAACCAGTAGGTACAAAGACAAAGTTTAGAGTGCATGGTATTGATATTTCTTCTGGACTACCAACATCAATCTTAGTTGATTCAAAAGATATTTTTAGTTTTATAGAAAAACCCCTTTCTGACATAATTGAATCTATAAGAGAATTTGTAAAAAAATTACCAACAGAAGTTGCAGGGGATTTGGTTCTTTCTGGAACATTTTTGGTTGGTGGTGGTGCTCTGATACCAGGGTTTAGAAAAAAGCTTGAAGACAAAATAGGAATAAAAATAATTGTCCCAGACAATCCAATCAAAGCTGTGGTTGAAGGAACTGTTAAAATCGCAAGAAATCCTAAAAAGTATGCACATTTTTTTGTCGAAGAGGTTGCAAACCATTCAAAAAAAATAATTGATAAATAAAAATGAACAAAAATATCAGATTAGCTTGTATGTACTTATCAATATTTTTTATTTTTTTTTATATATTTGCTCCACAAAAATTCTCGTACATATCCTTTAAATTAGTCGCCCCTATATGGAGTTTTGGAATATCTTTATCTGAAATAAGTAACTCCACATCAAATGCAATTTTGATGTCACAAACAGAAGAATTACAAAGACAAATTTTTGTATTAAAAGAAAAAGAAAAAGAAAGTAAATTTTATAATAATGTTTCAATATCTGGTGTATTAGCAGATGTAATACTTAGACCACCTAAAACTGATTATGATATTTTAATTGTAAGTCATGGCTCAGAATCTGGGATAAAAAAATCTCAGAAAGTATTTGATAAGTATGAAAATTATATAGGATACATTTCATCTGTCTGGAACAACAGATCAGAAGTAACTCTGCATAGTTCTCCTCACACGGGTACACATTTTAGAGTAAATGATTTTGTTACAGAGGCTTACGGAATAGGCAGTGGTGGTGTTAGACTAGAGGTCCCTGAAACCATAGATGTTTCTGCCGGGGACGCTGTCTTTGCAGAGGGGTTTGTTGTCGGTAGAGTTGTGTCTATTGAAAAGATAGAAAAAACTACAGATGTAAGTGTTTATGCTTCACTTTTAGCTAATCCATTTTTAATAAGTAAAGTTATAATAAGTAATGATGAAATATAGTTTTTTACAAATACCTTTTTTTCTTTTGTTTGCCATAGCGCTTATTTTTTTAAATAAATGGTTTTTAATACCTTTTATAATTATTTTTGTACTTAGAGGCTACGGACCTGTAATTTTACTTTTTTCTGTGTTTTTGGATTCGCTTATAACTCCAATCTCTTCTCCGTTATTTCAATCTTTCTTTTTTGTATATATAACATTATTTACATCGTTAGCCTTATTTTTGTATAAAAAATTTAGATTTAGAAAATTATTAGGATGATTAAAATTAAAAACAAAAGGGTAGCAAAAACTGATAAATCCAAATTTGAATTATACGAGGTCATAAGACATAGAAAAATTGATTCTATGAGAGCAACTACATCAGAGTCTAAAATAACAGTTCGTTTAGCAGAAAAATCCTTTTTTGTAATTTGTGTTCTATTTGTCTTAATTGCACTTTTATTCCTTGCACAAATAGCAAATATACAGATAAATGGGCACAAGGAATACAAAAAACAAGCCTTTAACAATGTTTCAAATAGGGAAATAATCTTTGCCAAGAGAGGTCTGATTTTAGATAGAAACAGCGAATTACTTGCATATAATGAACAAAAAGATGGTGTTGAGTATGGTATTCGTAAGTTTTCTGATGAATCCTTGCATTTATTAGGAAATGTCAGATACCCAAAAAAGGACAAAAACGGCAATTATTATGTGCTTGATGTTGAAGGTCTGTATGGTGTTGAAAAGAGATTTGACAACTTGTTACGAGGTAGCAATGGTTTTTTTATAAAGCAGATAAGTGCTGACAATTCTAATAATTTGATAAGTTTTGTAGAAAACCCTCAAGAAGGAAAAAATGTGCAATTAACAATTGATTTGGAATTACAAAAGATAATTTATGACACAATCAAAAAAGACGCAAACAAACTCGGTTTTAAATCTGCGAGTGTGGTGATAATGAATGTAAACACAGGAGAGATAATATCTGCGGTTGATTATGTTAACAGAAAAAAAGATGAAGGACCGGATTATAGTGGGGTGTATGCTAGCATCTCTGGGTTGATAACTCCTGGATCTGTGGTAAAACCTTTTATTGCTTTAGCAGCACTTGAAGAAGATATAATTTCACCAGAAGAAAGAATACATAGTCCAGGGCAACTTGTTTTGGAAAATAAATATGATCCAGATAATCCATCGTATTTTTTAGATAACAAGGCTCACGGATATGTAAATATAACAGAAGCACTTGCAGCTTCATCCAATGTATACTTTTATCAAATAGGTGGTGGGTACAAAAATAGAGTTGGTCTTGGTATAGATAAAATTTTTAGATACGCAACCCTTTTTGGATTTGGGATTCCTACAAAAACAGATATAAGTTCTGAACCACAAGGTGTCGTACCAAATCCAGAATGGAAGAAGAAAAATTTTAACGATTTTTGGAGAGTTGGTGATACATATAATACATCGATAGGACAATATAACTTTTTGACAACACCAATGCAGTTGGTTCGAGCTACTGCAGTTTTAGCTAATGGAGGTTTTTTGGTTGAGCCTAAATTCAATAAATATGAAAAAACAGAAAAAGTGAAATTAGTATTGTCGGATAAAAATCTAGAAACTATCAAAAAGGGGATGAGAGATGCTGTGGTGAGTGGTATAGGCTCAGCCAAGAGATTAAATATATATGGGTTAAAAATAGCAGCAAAAACAGGTACTGCACAGATTGGAAATAAAAATGAATTTATAAACTCTACATTAATAGGATTTTATCCATATGACAACCC
>JABABE010000087.1 GCA_014238395.1 Candidatus Kaiserbacteria bacterium | reverse complement strand
GGAGACTACACAGCATCAAAGGATGGATTGTTCTTATATCTATACACCCAAACAGCATACACTCTTAATGATACTGCACTTTCACAATTGATAGATTCTAGCTCATCTCTCCAAGGTACAAAAGATAATATTGCTAAGTTCTTACCTTAGGTTAACAAAAAAGTTTTTGTATTTTTTAAAATTAAAAACATTAAAAAATATTTTTTATAAATACTGTGTGACATAGCAGATTGGAAGTTTTGTGATGGTGACACTTCTCTTGGACCAAAGGTTGCGAGAGAGTGGTTGGAGAAACTTGAAGTAGAAGAAAATATTATTGTTTCTGTCTGTGAAATAATAAACGACATCTCGTTTAAAGGTGCAGGTGTAAACACAACAATGAAAACAAAAGAAGGAATGGTAGTGCAAGATGCAGACAGACTCGATGCTATTGGAGCGATAGGGGTTGCACGAGTGTTTGCTTATGGGGGACACGCTGAGAGAGAGATACACAACCCAAACATAAAACAACAAGTACACGACACTTTTGAACAATACAAAAACAACAAAGGAACAAGTATCAATCATTTTTATGAAAAATTATTTTTGTTAAAAGATTTGATGAACACAGAAAAAGCAAAAGAGATTGCTTGTGAGCGTGATAATTTTATGAGACTTTATCTAGAACAATTTTTAGATGAATGGGAGGGTAAAAAATAATTGAATTTGATATTGGTTAACCGGTTATATTTATTCTGTAAATTTGAAACTTTTTGCTAAATCAGAAAAAGTGAATTTATCGTTTTTATCCTTTAAATAGGGGATAAAACACACAAAACTGGAAAAATATTTTATACACCAAGATTAACAAGAAACATTGTCAATTTGATAAATATAATGCTAAAATATAATCATAATACAAAATAAGATTGTGTCTTGCGGTGTATTTATTATTTATTAATTATAAATTTCTATGTCTATAATAGTTAACAGATTATTTAAAAATACAGCTATAGTCCTTGCAGTGTTTGCATTTTTTGCATTTGTCGTACCACAAGCAGCATTTGCTGCAGCACCTACAGTAACATTTGATTCACCAACTAAAAAAACTGCTGTTGAATTTACAATATCAGATCCAGGTAATGTCGGATTTCGTATTGATGCTGTGGATCAAAATGATTCTACTAATACTGAATCATCAGGAAACCTCGGTGCTGCCGTAACATCTACAACACTAAATCTTTCTGAAGGTAGTTGGAATATTACTATTACTGCAAGAGTATTCAATACAACTACTTTTACACCAGAGGATGGTGAGACTTCTGTAGCACAATCCCTTGATATAACTGGTGAGATTGAAACACTAGTTGAGGTAGATATTTATGAATCAGATGACACAACCGAAATATCACAAGACGCTGCTTCTGGAGCAAAAGTAAAACCTGGTGACATTGTATATGTCACATATAGAGTAGACGGACCAAAAGTTGAAACATCTACTAGTAACCTATATGCATTTGAAAACTTAATCTCTATACTTTATTATGATAAAAATCAATTAACATTTGAAGAATATCAGAGAGCAGATGGCACAGACAACGCGCTAAGCACAATCCTTCCTAAAAACACAGGAGGTACAAGTGATGACTTTCAAAATACTCTTTCTTCTCTTGGAATAACATACGACCATTATAGTTACCTACTTCCAAAGAGTGCAACTAATACTGCAGAAGCAGAGGACGCATACTTTGATGACACTGAAACACTTTTATCAAAAAACGACTTTCTTTTCTATGGGCCAGCATATATATTAGATGACTCGACTAATCCAACCGAAAACATTTGTGAAGGTCAATATGCGTTTATTGACGCTGCAGATTTCCCAACTTTGATAGATCCTTTGACTACAACTGGTACTGAGGCAGACTTTGCTAACTTTGACTGTGTAGGATATAGAGGAACAAGAGGGCAATTTGGAACGGTGTCTGGTACTCCATTCCCTGGTACAGGAGAAGCTTTTTCAGGAGATGACGCAGCAGTTCTGGGTAGAATTAAATTCACTGTACCTTCTGTGTCT
>JABABE010000086.1 GCA_014238395.1 Candidatus Kaiserbacteria bacterium | reverse complement strand
CCTATCGCTCGGGACTTGGGCTTCAGAAAATAAAAATATATCTTATATTTTTAAATCAAATTCTTTTAGTTTAACGCCTTTAATAAAAGCATCCCATTCTTTATGGGTAAAATTTAATGTAGTTTTTGTTTCATCTTTAGAGTCTCTAACTCCAACTCCATTTTTATTCATAGCAACCATCACGCATCTTTTAGTCCATTCATTAACATTAGTAAAACTAGATGTCTTAAATTCAGAATCTTTAAACTGAAATTTTTTATTATTCATTTTTAATTTTAAGTTTTGGGGTTATTAGGAAGCCTGCCATTGAGATTAGGCTAGTGGATTTTAAAGGTCTCAATACTCCAATTTCTTGGTAAGTCCTTCCACAGTTCTTATTGTGTCTTTAAAAAATAGAATAAGTCAATTTTTTTTTCTTGTTTTATAGAGATATAATTTAGATTTTATTTTATAGTTCATACACTAAAACTCTACTAGGAAGGGTTTTAAAAATCAATTTAAAGGCTATTTTTGAACTTCTTTTTTTAACATAGAGTATTTAGTATTTTTTTCCGATTGTAGAAATTTTTTGTTGATGGTTTGTGAAAGTGCGATTTAGTAAATTTAAAATCCTTGTTGCATTTGAATTCTTGTTGTTAAACCATTGTTGAATAAAAGATTTCCATTGAAAGTGCTGTTATATTTTTTATTTTTAGTAGAAAAACCAATCTCACCAGTATTCACGGAACTACTTCCATCAATATTTTTTAAAATATTTGTTCTATTGAAATTTAAAAGTAAACCACTTTTGTGTGTTGCTTGAATACTGCTATTATTACTAATATTAGAACCTTCTACTATAGGATACTGATTTATTATTAAAGAACCTTTTAAGTTCCAACCGCTTGTTTTACGAAAGGTAGAAGCAGTATAGCTACGCCTCCCATCTGCAAAATAATTGAGATCGAAAAAAGAAGTTTTTCCAGTAAAGGTAAGATTTAAATTGCTACTACTCCCTGATATATTTGCAACAAACCCATTTCTAGAATTTGTGCTGTTTGTATTGTTAGCAGGATCAATTCTGTCACAAATCATCTTTGCAATTTCTATAGAGGCATAAACGCTAGCTCCTCCTATCTTAGATCTTAATTTTTCAATTTCAAAGCAATCTTCAAAATCATCGGCAAAAAGATTAATTATACTCAAAAGTAAACCAACAAAAAGAAAAATTATTTTTTTTTTCATAATTAAGTTTATGCTTATTTAAAAAATTTTAAAAACTATAGCCAAGCGTTAATCCAGTTGAAGTTCCTCCCCATTCTCTTTTTTCAGTATTAGGAATATTTTCATTATTATCAAGTTCAAAAACAGCAGAAGATTGTCTCATATAGTATCCTATATTAAATCCGTTTTGTAAGATATATTTTATACCTGCTTCTGTATAAACTCCCATACCACTTCCTTTAGCATTGATTAGATTTGTATCTGTTTTTGTTTCTATATCAGTAGAGATTTGTGCCATACCCGCTCCTAGAAAAATATCTAGTCCATTTTGTTTAGCTTTAAAGAGGTGAAACCTTCCTCCTAAAGAGAATTCTTGGATTTTAAAATTGAAAATAGATGTTGAATTATATGCTACTTGTTGAGTTTTAGTTTCTGTACGATAGCGAAGTACCTGACGAGTTTCTGTTACTGTATTATAACCTCCTATAACTTGGCGAGTGCGAGTTTCTGTGAGATAACGAGCTACCTGGCGAGTGCTAGTTTCTGTTCTGTAAGTGTCTTGATATTGCCATTGAAAACAAATATCGCCTATACTCGCCGTACAAATTGTATTCCAATTAACTGCGTTGCCTTGATCATCATTGTAGTAAGGTTGGCTAGTACCAGAATTTCTACAGTGAGTTTCAGTGTTTAGAGACAAAAATGATGCACATAGACTTCTACTGTATATAAATAACCAAAATCTGCACAATATAAACCAGGATAAATTCGAACCGAATATATCTCTCTATGACAATCCCATTCCTCGTATGTCAATGAATTATTATTATCGTCAAAACTAAAAAAAACACACTGATAATGAATACTAGAATTACTGTAAAAATTTGTTGATGGCACAATACGCACTTGTGTATCATAGGTTTCGTCTTCATAATGACTAAATACTTGAGCATCATAAGTCTCATCTACATAGTAAGGAGTTTGTGTGTCATAGGTTTCATCTACATAGTAAGGAACTTGTATATTATCAGAAATAGTTTCAGATAGAGTGGATGTAGTTTTTTCTTCACCTGTAGAAATAAAATAACTAGTAGCAAAACTAATATTAGGGGTAATATAAAAGTCTAATAAAATCCCATAAGTAGAAAGACTTATATCCAAGTCTTTTATATTTTTATTGCCTGTGAAAATATCTATTGAAAAACTTATTGTATTATCCGTTGAATCGGTTACCGTACCAGAATTTTGTTTTGTCTCGTCACCAGAATTTTGTTTTGTCTCGTCAAATTTTATTTTACAAATTTTTTCAGCAAGATCTATAGCTTCTCTGGAATTAGCTCCTTCGTCTTTTGCTTTTACCCTTTCTATATTAAAACAATCTTCAAAATTATCCTGTGCATAAAGATTAGCAGAACTATAAAGAACAATTCCAAAAACAATATATAATAATAATATTTTTTTCATTTTTATTTTTTTGGGTTATTAAGAAGCATGGCCATTGAGACAAGCTAAGTGGGTTTTAAAGGTCTCAATACTCCAATTTCTTGGCAAGTCCTTCCACTCTGTTTTTATAAAATAAATGACGAATTTTATCAAATTTTTTTTAAACTATTTCACTAACCTTCTTTTTTTGTTTTCTCCTTTGCGTAGGTTTTGAATGTGCAAATTTACCCGCAACATAGGCAACATAAATAAAAGCTAATAACGTTAAAATAACAGGAACAGAAACAAGAATAAAACCGATATTCATAATTTGTTATTGATAGATTTATAAATATAACTTCCTATAACTATATT
>JABABE010000085.1 GCA_014238395.1 Candidatus Kaiserbacteria bacterium | reverse complement strand
TCCCTGCTCCTTCTCAAACTTAATACATTAGAATTTAAAACTAGCAGAATCAGAGTGTGAACAGCCCTTTGTCTGTTTTATTGTACCTGATGGAGTATATGCTGATAATCGCATCCTTATTTTTAATTTTGTTAAACTTAAGGAGTGAATACAAACACTGTAGAATCCTTTTGAGCTATTTTAAAAAGAGGTATATATGTTCGGTATCACAGTTAAGTTTAAAGTATTTACAAAACTATCTAAATGAATTTATGTTTAAGCATAATCACAGGGAAAAAAGAGTATTTTTAAAAACATATTGTGTAATGCTTTACTTATAAAGTAACAATGTTTTGTTAAACTGAATTTTAACGCAATTCAAGCCTTTAATAGTAAAATTCCCAATTATTATGGATGGTTGGGGTTTATGGAATAAAATCTATGGTGTTGCAAGCTACCCCATCTATAGTATTGAGGGTCATCCTTTTTGATTGTAACTTCTTTTTTTTTAAGAAAATCACTACCACCATGCCAAAAAGAATATTTTTGTTTCTGTCCAAAGCCTAGAAAAATTTTTTTTCTTTTTTACCTCTTAAAGGAATATATATTTCCAATCTTTCATTTGATCTAGGACAACCTATTAGATAGCGTTCTATGTAGCTAACTTCTAAAGGAAAAACTTGAAAAGGATGGTATCCTCTGTATGGAGATTCTTGAAATTGAATTCCTTCTGAAATAATATCTGATTCTTCAAACAAATAAACACATTCTCTAGCACTAACAAGTTGAAGAGTTTTATCTCTTACCAAAACAAGCAAAGCGGTATACGATTTTTTCTCTCTATATTTATACTGGTGTTTTTCAGGAACAGTCCTAGTTTTTGAAACTTTAGCAGCTATCTCATAATCTACTGGTCCACAACCTACTGCAAAAAGTATAAGCAAAAGTTGTAAAAAGTATATTTTTAATTTATTTATTTCCATTGTGATTTTAAGATTAAGGTAAAACTTCAGTGGAGTGAAGATAATCTTCTACAGGATTACTAGGTGGAGTAAAGCGGATTTTTTCTCTTCCTGCTTCTATAAGATCATCCAAATTGTATTGATAGTAATCATTATCCAAGCCGAATTCTTCGTTTGTAATTAAAGAACCTGCACCTATACTTGAGCCTGTTTCTATCAGCTTTTGCAAGTAATTCTTATTAAAGTAATCTTTTATAGTGAATTTTGGATCTGGAGTAAATCCAAATAATCTTTGCGCACCATAACCTGCTCCTGCTTGAATCCCCCCTTTAATAGCTTCCTGTAACAAGTATTCTCTAGCCTCTCTTGTTCCTACTGTATCTGTTATTCCTTGCGCCGAACCTCCTAACACAGCTCCTGCAAATTCCCCTAGTCCTGTTGCTGATGCTGAAAATAAGGAAGTAATTTGTGATATAGTAGAGATTGTTTTTTTAGCATTGGCTTGTTTTTTTGCATCTGGACTCAATAAATTATTTACTAAACTTGTATTGGCTAGTTCTTCTGCTACAATTTCTCCTACTCCTCCAAATGCTCCAGATTGGCAGTCTCCTGCTTTTGCTGCCTACCGCACAACCGAGTAAGGCGTGTGAGGCTTTATGATCAAGATAGGTGCTAGCACTGTTGGTTTTAAAACCACCACTTTCCCAAACATCTTTTTTTCTATTCCTATCACATTGTTTCCCTATAAATTTTGCTCCTTTTTCTATTTGGAAGATTTTAAATCATTAATCACATTTTTTGCTTTCTTCCCATTTAGCTAAAAATATTTCTCTA